>JBILLI010000946.1:0-2763 GCA_044376155.1 Polyangiales bacterium | reverse complement strand
GGCTCATGATCAGTACTGATCATGCGACTCGAACACGACCACTCCGAAGAGTGACCGTTTTGGACCCGAAGGTCCGATAATGCCCGACTCGCTGCGCATCGCTCCGGGGGGAGGCGCTGCGTGCGTGATCGGGACCACTTCACTGCCAACAAGAGATGGTTGGTCTCTCGTTGGTGGCATCGAGGATCTGTGTCCTCAATGCTCCGGCAACCTGGTTTTCAGAGACCGAAGCGTGGCGTTTGCCACCGCTCGCGGTGATGCGAAGTCCCTCGTCTACCGTCGGCGCCGCGTCGCGGGCCTTCGTTCGAGGGAGGGTGTTTTTACCACCGTTGTTTCTCGCGTCAAGTGTCTTGCGTGAGAATCTTCGGGCCCCGTCTCGGTCGCCGTTTCCGGTCGCTCCGTTCAGGGGAGGCGGCTTGTAACCCCACCCTCTGGATCCTGTCAACGCAACGGTGAGAGTTCGTGCATTTTTCTTCCCGACCCCTGGTTTTCTCGGTGCTTTTTCTGCTCGCGCACTGCGGGAGCTCCAGGGCGTTGGGGGGTTCTCGCTCCGTCGCCGCGCGCGACACCCAGCGGGTGATCCCCGCGGGGGCGGCAATCGTTCGTGGCGCGCGGGTCTCGGTGCGGGCCTTCGCCGTCGATCGGGTGCCCGTGACCTGCCGCGACTACTGGGATTTCACCGCCGCCCGCGGGGTCTCGCCGCCCGCGCCGCCGCCCGAAGACGGGATCGACCCCGCCCTCGCCCGCGCCCATGCCTTCGATGGGCCCACCCCTCCCGCGCGCTACCTCGCGCACCCCATGGTGGCGGTCTCGCACGACGAAGCCCGCGCGTTCTGCGCATGGCGAGGGATGCGCCTGCCCACCGAGGCCGAGTGGACCCGCGCGGTCTACGGCGACGACGACCGTCCCTTTCCCTGGGGCGCCGTGCCTGACACGTCGCGGGTAAACTCCACGGAGTTCGGCGCGGGCGACACCGTGGCGGTGCTCACCCATCCCCGGGGCGCGGGTCCCTTCGACGTCGCCGACGGCGTCGGGCAGGTGCGCGAGTGGACCGACGCCCGCGAAGGCGACGCCGTGGTGCTCGTGGGCAGCTCGTGGCGCGAGCCACTGCGACCCCGCGCGGAGGAGCCGCGCACGCTGGCGCCCGCGCACACGCGATCGCTCACGCTCGGGTTCCGGTGTGTGCGAGACGTCTCGCCATGAAGGTCCTGGCCCTCGACGCGTGCACGGTCACCGCCTCTGCCGCGGTGCTCGACGGCGACGCGGTGCTCGCGGAGTGCGCCTGCGGCGTGCGCGCGACCCACGCCGAGCAGCTCCTCCCCCTCGTGCGCGACGCCCTCTCCCGCGCGGGCGTGCGACTCGACGAGCTCGCGCGCATCGCCGTAGGCATCGGCCCCGGGTCGTTCACCGGCGTGCGCATCGGGCTCGCCACGGCCAAGGGACTCTCGGTCGCCACCGGCCTCCCGCTCTACGGCGTGACCTCCCTCGCCGCCCTCGCGGCCAGCGCGTGGGGCGTCACCGACGGTCTGTTGCTCAGCGCTCTCGACGCGCGCCGCGGGGAGCTCTTCGCCGCCGCGTGGGACGTGCGCGACGGCGTTCGCACCCCTGCCCTCGCCCCCTGCAACGCGCCCGCGACCGTCATAGGCGCGCGCCTCGCGACGCACCACCACGGTCGTCGCGTGTGGTGCGTGGGCGATCTCTCGGCGCGTGACCTCGCCGCGCTCACCGACGCGCTCGGCGCACCCATCACCCGCGCGCCCGGGGTGTGCAGCACGCCCCTCGCCCGGTGGATCGCCCACGTCGCCCTCCACGGCGAGGCCCTGCTCGACGACGGATCGATGGAGCCGACCTATCTCCGCGGCAGCGACGCGAAGCTCCCCGGAGCGCGCGCGTGAGGGCCGTGGTCCAACGCGTCTCGCGCGCCGAGGTGCGGGTCGACGGCGCCGTGGTGGGCAAGATCGCTCGCGGCCTGCTGGTGTACCTCGGCGTGGGCGCGGGGGACACGCCGACAGATGCGGGATACATCGCCGAGAAGGTCACGGGGCTGCGGGTCTTCGCTGACGATGCTGGCAAGATGAACCTCGACGTGCGCGCGGTGGGGGCCGAGGTGCTCGTGGTGTCGCAGTTCACCCTCTACGGCGACGTGCGCAAGGGACGCCGTCCGGGCTTCGACGCCGCGATGGAGCCCGTGCGCGCCAACGAGATGTACCTCGACGTGGCCGCGCGCATCGCCGCCCTCGGGCCGCGGGTCGCCACCGGGACCTTTCGCGCCGACATGGAGGTCGACGCGGTGAACGACGGGCCGGTGACCATCCTGCTCGACAGCACGAAGCTGTTCTGACCTCGCCCGCGGCGGTGCTACGAAGAGAGCGGCAGAGGAGCAGCGCGATGATGAGGTACCTGATCCGCGGCGCGACGATGGAGGACGATGCCGAGATGCTCGCCCTCGCCCATCACCTCAACACCGTGAACCTGCCCGACGACCCCGTCGCCGTGCGGGAGATCCTGGAGCTGTCGCAGCGCTCGTTCAGCGGCGCGCTGCGCGACCCCCGGCGGCGCGAGTACGTCTTCGTGCTCGAGGACCTCGTCGAGCAGCGGGTCATCGGCACCAGCAAGGTCATCGCCCAGCTCGGACGACGCGACGCGCCGTACATCTACCTCGACGTGCTCGTGGAGGAGAAATACAGCCCCACGGTGGACCGCCACTTCGTGCACACCGTGCTGCGCCTCGGGCACAGCTACGAGGGGCCCACGGAGATCGGC
>JBILLI010000947.1:0-2763 GCA_044376155.1 Polyangiales bacterium | reverse complement strand
GACGACCGCCGCGTGGCTGGGCCACGCAAGGGAGGAGCAACGTCGCTGCGCGCCGCGGATCCGCTCGCATTCCGGACCTGGCTTGTGACTCGCGACACTAGGCCCGCGACGAGGTCGTCGCGATCGACGGCGCGCCTTCGACGAGGCACTACCGCGGCGCGCGGAGGAGGTGCGCGTCGGCGTCGATGAGCTCGGGCGGATCGGCACCGTCGGGCGAGAGCTCGAAGGTGAAGGTCACGAGGTGGTTGGAGATCACCGCGGCCACCGTGCGCGCGTCGAGGAACGCGAGCGCTCGCGTCGTGCCGCGGGGCAGACCCGTGCCGGGGCCGTTCACCAGCACCGGCGAGAGCCGTCCGCGGGACCACATCCAGAGGTCGTGCCCCCGCGCGACGATCACCCTGCCCCCGCCCGGCGACGCCGCCACGCGGGGTGGTACCTCTCCCCGGTGCTCCACGGCCGCGTCGAGCCGCGCGTGTCGTCGGCACTCGCGCGGGAGCGTGACCCGCAGCAGCCCCTGCCCGCGGGTGAGCAGCAGGTCGGCGGCGGCGTCTCCGTGCGCGACCACGGCCACGGGCTCAGCACGGGTGGGGTCGAGGGCCGAGACCGCCCCCGCACATCCCTGCACGGGCGCGTCGTCGCGGGGGATCACCGCCGCGCAGCGCTGCGCCCCAACGCGCCATCGAACGCGGTCGCCGCGGCACACCCGCTCGACCCCGAGGACCTCCAGGTCATTGGCGCGCAGGGGGTTGGCCTCGGGCGCGGCGTCGAGTTCGACCATGCGCAGCGGGTCCGTCGCGATGCCCACCCGGGGCCCGCGGGCGCTCACGGGCTCGTCGTGGGTGACCGTGACCGTGAGCCCGTTGGAGAAGGCCGCGGCGACGTCGCGCTCCCACGGACCGAGCTCCGCGGCGCAGCCCGAGAAGGGGTGCGCCATCGCCGCGCGGAACACCAGCGGCGCGAGGGAGAAGTCCCAGAGCGCGAGGGAGCCTCCGCGCGCGGCGGCGCCCCGGCGAGGCGTGCGGCAGTGGTGGACCATCGCGCCCACGTGCCGCTCTGCGCCAGCGCCGACGAAGAGGTCGGCCACGTCGATGATGTCGTTCGCGCCCGCGCCGTCGGTCACGTCGAGCACCGCGCGGGTGATCACCCCGCCGCCGAACTCGGTGAACTCCACCCCGCGCAGCGTCGCGAGGGGTGTCGAACCTGCGCGCCACACCCGACGCGTGCCGAGCACCCGCGCGATCGGGGGTCCGGCGTCGCCCTCGGCGGCGTCGCCGGAGTAGAGCGTGAGGTAGCCCAGGGTGAACGCGCCGTCGCGGGCGTCGGGGCCCGTGTCGTCAGGGTCGGGGCGCGGGCAGGAGCGCAGGGCGTTCACGGGCGTGCAGCGCGGGGCCACGGAGTTCCAGTGCACCGCGAGCATCACATCGGGGAGCTCGTCGCCGTCGCGGTCGGGCGCGTCGTCCCAACGTCCGAGCGGGGTGATCCCGGTGAGGTCCACCCGCGGGAGGTTGCGCCACGGACCGCCTCGGGCCACCGTGCGCGGCGCATCGGTGACGTCAGGGGTGAGGGGGATGTCTGTGGCGATGGGCACATCCGCTTGCGGCGCAGGCACATCGAACACATCGACGACGTCCGCGGGAGGCGGCGCGGGGGGAGGCGACCGACGCGGACAGCCGCCGAGTAACAGCGCCGCCGCGACGACGCGTCGGTCAGTCATAGCGCTCGGTGTGGATGCGCTCGCGGGTGAACCCGAGGTCCCCCTTGAGCACGGCGCGCACGTCCTTGAGCATCGCGTTGAGACCACACACGTACGCGTGGCAGTCGGAGACAACGAGCTCACCGAGGTGCTCCTGCACGTATCCCCGGCGGCCCGGCCACGACGCGTCGGCGCGCGACAGCGTGGGCTCGTAGCGGAACCACGGCGACGACGCCGCGAGCGCGCGAAACTCGTCGTCGTAGAGCAGGTCGCGCGACGTGCGCACCCCGAGCAGCAGGGTCACGGGCACACCTCCACCGCCGCGCGCGAGGTGCTGTAGCATCGCGCGCATGGGCGCCACCCCAGTGCCCGTGGCGACGAAGAGCAGCGGGTGATCCAGCACCTCGGGCAGCGTGAAGAAGCCCATGGGCGGACCGACCTGCAACCCCTCCCCCGGCGCCATCGCGTGCAGAAACGTGCTGCCGGGCCCGCCCTCGACGCGCGTCACCGCGAGCTCGAACGCACCGTCGTCGCGCGCGGCCGAGGCCACCGAGTAGGACCGCGCGAGCAGCTCATCTCCGCGCGGGATCTTCAACGACACCCACTGCCCTGGCGCGTGCGGCAGCGCCGCGTCGGGGAGCAGCGTGAGTTCGCGGACCTCGGGGGTGAGGTCCCGCGCGCGCAGGAGCACGGCGTGGCGCAGGCTCATTCGCGCTCAGGCGAAGAAGGTGTCGATCCAGGTGGAGGCGAGGCCCCGGTCGGTGGCGAGGGCCACCAGCGCGCGACGGGTGCTGCGCAACGCACAGCCCGCGGTCTCGCGCCACGCCACGCAGCGCGCCTCATGGCGGCCGAGGTCGGTGTACGCGTCGCTGCGGTCGGCGAGGGCGGCGTTGCCCATCCGCATCCCAGCGCGGAGGGGCTCAAGGTGCGCGCGCAGGCCGGCCGGCGCGGCGGCGTCGGCGTCGAGGCGGCCCACGATCACCGCCACCTGCGGCAGCTCGGAGTCGAGCCCGAGGGCGATGACGTCCTCGTGTCCATCGACGAAATAGCCCTGGTACAAGGGGTCCGCG
>JBILLI010000944.1:0-2772 GCA_044376155.1 Polyangiales bacterium | reverse complement strand
CCGTCACTGCGGCGGCGGCGAATGTTGTCAGGCAGGTGGCTCCAGCACTCCTCGGTGAGATGCGGCATGAGGGGGTGCATCAGGCGGTGCGAGACCTCAAGACAGTGCGCAAGAGTCAGACGGTAACTCTCTCGTTCTTCAGGAGTTCCAGCCTCGAACACAGGCTTGCAGAGCTCGAGGAACCAGTCACACAACTCGTACCAGAAGAACTGGTAGATGGCCGAGGTGGCTTCATCGAGTCGGAACTCCGTAATCCCCCGCTCCACGGCGGCGATGGTGTGCGCGAGGCGCGAGAGGATCCAGCGCTCGGCGAGGGAGGTGGGGCGAGGGAAGTCCCCGGTGGGTCGCTGGGAGACCTCGGCGATGTGGGTCAGCGCGAAGCGGGTGGCGTTCCAGATCTTGTTGCAGAAGTCCCGGTAGCCCTGGAGACGCGCGAGGTTGAGGTTGATCTTGCGAGACTGCGGCGCGTGGGCGCCGAGGTAGAACCGCAGGGCGTCGGCGCCGAAGGCCCGAAAGCCGTCGGGCAGCTTACCGACGCTGGGGTAGTTCTCGAGGAACTTCCTCTTGTCCGCGGGATCGACCGCCGACGCGTCGCCCGACAGCCGCTTGCCGACGGCGTTCGCCACCACCTCTTCGACGGTGGCGCCGTGCACGAGGTCGAGGGGGTCGATGACGTTGCCCTTGACCTTCGACATCTTCTGCCCGTTCTCGTCGCAGACGAGCCCGTGCAGGAGCACCCGCTTGAAGGGCACCTCGCCCATGAAGTGAAGGCCCATCATCATCATCCGGGCGACCCAGAAGAAGATGATGTCGTAGCCGGTTTCCATCACCGTGGTGGGGTAGAAGGTCTTCAGCGCCTCGGTCTGCGCGGGCCAGCCCAGGGTGGAGAAGGGCCAGAGGCCGCTGGAGAACCAGGTGTCGAGCACGTCCTCGTCCTGGGTGATCTTCGCCGAGCCGCAGCTCCCGCAGGCCTCCGGGGCCTCACGGCGCACGGTGGTCCCGCCGCAGTCGGCGCAGTACCACGCCGGGATCTGGTGGCCCCACCAGAGCTGACGCGAGACGCACCAGTCCTGGATGTTGGTCATCCAGTGCATGTAGGTCTTGGTCCACTCCTCGGGGACGAAGACGGTGCGGCCCTCTTCCACGGCCTTCACCGCGGGCTCCGCGAGGGGTTGCATGCGGAGGTACCACTGCGGCGAGAGGGTGGGCTCGAGGATGTCCTTGCTGCGCTGGCACCGCGCGTAGGCGATGTTGTGGGGGGTGCTCCCGCGGGCCAGGCCCTTCTCCTCCAGGGCCTTCTTCACCGCCTCGCGGGCGACGAAGCGGTCCATGCCCGCGAAGGGTCCGCCCTCGGCGTTCAGGGTGCCGTCGGGGTTGAGGATGTTGATCGTCCCGAGCTCGTGGCGGCGTCCGCACTCGAAGTCGTTGAAGTCGTGCGCGGGGGTGATCTTCACCGCGCCGGTGCCCTTCGTCGGATCGGCCAGCACCGCATCTGCGATGATCGGGAACTCCCGGTCGACGAAGGGGTGCCGCACCATCTTCCCGATCACGTCGCGGTACCGCGGGTCGTCGGGATGCACCGCGATGGCGAGGTCGCCGAGCATGGTCTCGGGCCGCGTGGTGGCCACCACGACCTCGCCGCTGCCGTCGCTCAGGAGGTAGGCGAACGCGAAGAGCTCGCTGTTGTGCTTGCCCGCCTCGGGCTCCTCGCGGTCGACCTCAAGGTCAGAGAGCACGGTGCGGCAGGTGGGGCACCAGTTCACCATGCGGTTGGCGCGGTACATCAGCCCCTGCTCGTAGAGGCGCACGAAGGCCTCCCGCACGGCGACCGAGAGCTCCGGGTCCATGGTGAACTTCGCGCGGGACCAGTCGGGGGAGGCGCCCATGACCTTGAGCTGCTCGTAGATCCGGTCGCCGCTGCGGGCCTTCCACGCCCACACGCGCTCGATGAATTTCTCGCGGCCGAGGTCGTGGCGGGTGAGGCCCTCCTTGCGGAGCTCGCGCTCGACCACCACCTGCGTGGCGATGCCCGCGTGGTCGATGCCCGGGAGCCACAGGGTGTTCTTGCCGTGCATGCGCGCGTGGCGGGTCATCGCGTCTTGCAGGGTGATGAACAGCGCGTGACCCATGTGCAGCGACCCCGTCACGTTGGGCGGCGGGATCATGATGCTGAACGTGTCGGCGTGGGGGCCGCCGTCGTGGGCGCGGTACCAGGTCGAGGCCTCGGCGCGGGCGCGCCAGCGGGGTTCGACGTCCTTGGGGTCGTAGGGCTTGCTGAAATCGCTCGAGGACATGTGCGGCTCCGATCGGAGCGCAGGTCCTACCGTGCGAGGCGGGGCGGACGCAATGCGTTCACTCGGCGGTGAGCCGCTTGATCTCTTCGCGGATCAGGGTCTCCGCGAGTTGCGGCACCACTTCCCACACCACGCGCTCCACGACCTCTTTGGTGAGGGCCGTGACGGCTTCGACCTGAGCCTGAGTCAGGCCGAGGTGCGAGACCTTCGCGTGGATCTCGTGCGCGACCTGCCGGGAGAGCTCGGGCGGGCTGGGCTCGGGCGCATGCGGCTGGAGCACCCGGGGCACCGCCACCGGCGCCGCGGCGATGGGGCGGGGAGCCGGGGCAGGGGCGCGCGCGGTGGCGAGGTCGTCGAGGGAGAGTTCGGCCTCGCGGCCCGTGGGCGTCGCGGGCGCACGCGCGGCGCTCGGCGGTGCCCCGGGGCGAGCGGGCGGAACCACCGGCCCGCGCGCGGCGGGCGACGCCGGAGGAACTGC
>JBILLI010000221.1:0-10502 GCA_044376155.1 Polyangiales bacterium | reverse complement strand
CTGGGAGCGTGAGTTCTCGAGGTGGTGAACGATGACCGTCATGGCGCTGCGATGTCGCCCAGATCGCCCTGGGGCGCAACTCGCGCGAACCAGGGAGGCCGGGCCCGCGCGAGACGTGCCTCGCGGCGCTGGGGCACCGATGAACGCCCGCGCGCCGCAACCACCGCCCCGCGGGTTGCGCCGGCATCGCGAGAGCGGCGATGCTCCCGGCCCACATGGGCGCACCGACCTTCCCCGACGACTTCAACCTCGCGGACTACTTCCTCTTCGACCGCCTCGGCGAGGGCCTCGGGGATCTCCCCGCGGTGCGCTTCGGCGCGCGCGCGTACACCTACGCCGAGGTCGCCGAGCGCGCCCTCTCCCTCGCCGCGGCCCTGCGCGACGGAGGTCTCCGCCACGAGGAGCGCGTGCTGCTCGTGCTCCCCGACGTGCCCCCCTTCGCGTGGTCCTTCTTCGGCGCGCTCCACGCGGGCGGGGTCATCGCGATGGGCAACCCCGACGCCCCCGCCGACGACCTCGCGTACCTCCTCGCGTACACCCGCGCGGCGTTCGTGATCACCGTGCCGAAGGTGGTCGAGGCCCTCGCCGAACCCTTGCGGCAGAGCGCGTTTGTGCGCGGGGTGCTCGTGGTCCCCGACTGCGCCACGGGCGACGACCCCGAGGGCGCGTGCGCCGCGCCGCCCGTGCCCGGGGTGCGCGTCGAGCCCCTCTCCCTCGCGCTCGAATTCGTGCGGCGCATGAAGCGCGCGCCGGTGATCCCCCGCACGCGCCGCGACGACATCGCGATCTGGCTGTTCACCTCGGGCTCCACGGGCAAGCCCAAGGCCGCCGTGCACACCCACCGTGACTTTGCGTTCAACACCGAGGTCTACGCCCTCGGCACCGTGGGCTACCGCCGCGGCGACGTCTGCGTCAGCGTCCCGCGGCTCTTCTTCGGCTACGCCACCGGGACCAACCTGCTCTTCCCCTTTCGCGTGGGCGGCACCGCGGCCCTGTTCTCCGAGCGCCCCACGGTAGAGAGCCTCACCGCGGCCATCGCGCAGTACCGCCCCACGGTGCTCACCAACGTGCCCACCATGATCGGCCGCCTGCTCGAAGACGACGCGCAGCGCCGCGCGCGGGGCGAGGCCGGCCTCGACCTCTCCTCCCTGCGCTTCTGCCTCTCGGCGGGCGAGGCCCTGCCGCCCGCATTGCTCACCCGCTGGACCGAGCGCTTCGGCGTCGATGTCTACGACGGCATCGGCTCGGCGGAGATGTTCCACATCTACGTGTCGAACCGGCCGGGTGACATCAAGCCCGGCTCCCTCGGGCGGGTGGTGGAGGGCTACGAGGTGCGGGTGCTCCCGCGCGACGCCGAAGGCCCTGGGGCGCAAGCGCTCCCGCACGGAGAGATCGGCACGCTGTGGGTGCGCGGCGAGTCGGTCGCGCTCTGCTACTGGGAGGACCGCGACAAGAGCTGGCAGACCTTTCACGGCCGGTGGTGCTGCACGAGCGACCTGTTCTACCTCGACGCCGAGGGGTACCTGTACTTCGCCGGGCGCGCCGACGACCTCGTGAAGGTTTCGGGGCTCTGGGTGTCTCCCCTGGAGGTCGAAGACTGCCTGCTCGGGCACCCTGCGGTGGCCGAGGTCGCCGTCGTGGGGGTCGAGGTCGAGGGGCTCATGACCACCCGCGCGTACGTCGTCGCGCGCCAGGGACACACCCCCGGAGAGCCCCTCGCGAAGGCCCTGCAGGACCACGCCAAGGCCACCCTCGCGCGGCACAAGTACCCCCGCGCGGTGGTCTTCATGGACGAACTCCCGAAGAACGACCGCGGCAAGGTCGACCGTAAGGTCCTCAAGGCCCGAGGGTAAACCCCAATGCCGTCACATCGGGCTTTGGCTTCACGCCCCTCCCGCCGTTCGAAGAGGGGACGCCGCCCCGATGCCCGACCCCACCCCCACCCCCACGACCCTCGCCGCGCCCGCGCAGTCCCTGCTGACGCCGGTGCCGCTGCACCCCAGCGCGCCGCAAGACGCGCTGCGCGACGGCGTGAGCCTCACGGTCGGCGCGGGCTTCGCGGTCTCCGTGGGGGCCGCCGTGGCGCTGGTGTCGGGCCTCTCCCCCGAGGTCACCGCCGCCGCGCTGGGACTCGGCGCCGCCGCGCAGCTCGCCCTGGTCGCCGCCCTCGGCACGCGCCTGCGCAGCCGCGCCCAGGAAGACGTGCGGGAGCGGGTGCGGGAGCGGGTGCGGGAGCGGGTGCGGGAGCGCGAACGCGAGCGCGAGCGGGACCGCGAGCGGCGCAAGCTCTCCGAGGCCCAGACCCTCGACGCCGCCGGGCGCCTCGCGGCCAAGGTGGGGCACGAGTTCAACAACCTCCTCGCGGTCATCGCCGGCGACGCCACGTCCCTGGTCGAAGACCCTGACGTCGACCGCGTGGCCATCGCCGGCGCGCTCCAGGCCAGCGTGCGGCGCGGCGCGGTGCTCACCAACCAGCTCCTCGCCTTCGGGCGCAAGCACGTCGTGCGGCCCGAGCGCCTCGACCTCTCCACCGTCGTGCGCCACTACGAGGAGCTCTTCGGCACCTCCTTCCCCCCCGGCGTGCGCCTCGAGCAGGACCTCGCGGTCGGCGCCTTTGTCCTCGCCGACCGCACGGAGATCGAGCAGATCCTCCACGCGCTCTGCGTGAACGCCAGCCTCGCGATGCCCCAGGGCGGGCGCCTCACCCTGCGCACGAAGCTCGACACGGGCAGCGACAACGCCCTGTGCATCATCGAGGTCGAAGACGAGGGCGCGGGCATGGACGAGGCCACGCAGTCACGGCTGTTCGAGCCCTTCTTCTCCACCCGGGTGAACGGCGCGGGGCTCGGCCTCGCCACCACCCGGGCCATCGTGGAGCGCTACGGCGGGACCGTCTCGGTGCGGTCCACCAAGGGCGCGGGAACCCTGGTGCGGGTGAGCCTCCCGCGGCTGAAGACCGCCCTCGCGAAGCCCACGGGCCGCGCCTCGGTGCCGGGCGGCGGTCGCACCGTGCTGGTGGTCGACGACGAGCCCCTGGTGCGCCGCACCCTCGTGCGCCCCCTGGAGCGCGCGGAGTTCACCGTGCGCGAGGCCGAAGACGGACTCGCCGCGCTGCAGGTGCTCCGCGAAGACAGCAGCGTGTGCGTGGTGGTGAGCGACGTGCTCATGCCCGGCATGGACGGCATCACCCTCGCGCGCCACGTGCAGGAGCGGAACATCCCGGTGATCCTGGTCTCGGGCTACGCGGACATGGTGTCGAACGACAACCAGCTCGGGGTGCCGATGCTCGCAAAGCCCTTCTCTGCCAAGGAGTTGGTCGCGCTCGTGCGCCGCGAGGCCGCGCGGAATTCCCTCCCCGCGCTCCCCGTCGCCGTCGCGAGCTGACCGCTACGGAATCGCGCGGAACCACGCCCGCACCCGCGCCCACGTCCCGAGCGGTTGCCGCAGCGAGACGAACGCCCGCGCGGCGCTCTCGTGCAGCACATCCATCGCGCCGTGGGGGATCCCCAGCCCGAAGCGCACGCGGTCGTACACCGCCACGGTCTCCGCGAGGTCCTCCGCGCGCCCCAAGTTCTGCGCGGCGCGGGTGGTGTTCACGCGGGTCACGAGCTCGTCCAGACGCTCCCCCGGGCGCGGCCCGAGGCCCCCGTCGTCGAGCGCGATGGTGACGTAGCGCCAGAGGTTCTGCGCGCGCTCCGAGGCCGCCCCGCGTCGCCGCCGCAATCGCCGCAGCAGCCACCACCGACGGAGCGGTCGGTTCAGCAGAAAGAGCGGCACGAAGGGCAGCGCGTTCTTGCCCTGCTCCTCGGCCTCTCGCGCGATCCGTCGCAGCGCGCGGCGCAGGGCCTCGCCGTCCCAGTCGGGAGACTGCCGCGGCGGCCCCGGCGGGGGCGACGGCGTCTGCTCGCGGTTCTCACGCCGCGGCGCGGGCGCGGTGCGCCAGAGGTAGGGCGACACCGTCGCGACGCTCCCGCCCACGAGCAGCGTGAGCACCACAATGGCCGCCATGCCGCGCTTGGTGAAGCGCATCGCGCCCTTCACCCGATGGCGCTCCAACGTGGCCGCGCCGCCCGCGCCCGCGGCCTGCCACGCCAGCGTGTGGTAGTGCTCCTGCGCCGCGAGGAACACGAAGAACATCAGCACGAGCAGCAGCAGCAGGGTCAGCGTCGCGGGCTCCCAGACCCCCTCCTTCTGCCCGCCCTGCCACGCGTGCATGCGCCCCGCGCGGTCGAGGATCGTGAGCATCACCGCGGTCCAGCAGATCACCGGGACCCACAGCGTGCCGAGGCTGAACCGCCGCTGCACCGTGAGGTGCCCGCACCCCACGCTCCAGAGGAACATCAGCACGTAGAACACCACCACCGCGCCCATGCCGATGGCGCCGACGCAGGTGAGCAGGGTGAGGCCCACCACCGTGAGGCCCACCCACCCCGCGCGCACCCGCAGCAACCCGAGCACGTTGCCCAGCGCCACCCCGAGCAGCGAGCTCACCGCCAGCGCCACGAGGCTCGCGAAGGAGCTCGACCCGTGCCAGTAGAGCGCCGCCACGAGCAGCAGCAGCGCGAAGCCCGTGCCCGTGAGCAGCCAGTACGCGCCGAGGAGCCAGCGCGCCCGCGCGAAGCCCTCGCGCAGCCCCTCGGGCGCGACCCCGCCTGCGAGGGAAGGCGGGAGCACGAGCGGGTTCGGCGGGGTCATCGACCGTCCAGCACGTAGGCCGCCCCGCTGCGATGGACCTTGTAGAACGGCTCTCCCCGACTGCGAAAATACGCCTCGGCCTGCTCGCCCCCGTGGGCCGCGCCCGCGGCGATGCGACCGCGCCGCAGCTCGAGCTCCAGGCGCGCCCGCTTGCGACGTCGCAGGGGGATCCAGTTGTTCTCCTCGGCCCCCGCGGGGAACGCGTAGCGCAGCGACGTGAGCGCGTCGACCGCGCCCTTCTCCAACGGCCCCGGCACCTCTCCCCCCGGCGGCAGGAACACCCACGTCATGCGCGGACCCACCGCGGGCACGGCCGTGAGCGGGTGGAATCGCCCGGTCACCACCGCGCTGAACTCCTTGTCTCCCAGGGCGATGTGCTGCAGGTCGGTGAGCGACTGCCAGCGCGCGTGGGCGCCGAGCTCGCGCCACAGCATCTGCGTGCCGCGGCGACATCCAAGCTCGGTGAAGGGCGCGGCGAGCTCCCCCGTGGGCAGAACCAGCGTCACGTCTTCGCCCCGCTCGGTGAGCGCGCGGGCGAGGGAGAGCCACACCTCCACGAGCCGGTCGAGCAGGTCGCCGAGGATCAGCGCGGCCTCGTCCCCCTCGGCGTATTGCGCGGGGAGGTAGTTGTCGAGCACGAGCTTCACCTTGCGCCGCACCACGGGCACGGTCTCGGGCAGGCGCACCTGCAGCCGCCCGAGCTTCACCGAGAGCTTCCAGTGAATCCGCCGGGTGTCGTCTCCCGCGGCGTAGTCGCGAAAGCGAAAGTGGTCATCGGTGGGCAGACGGCGCAGCACCGAGAGCACGCCCTCTTCGGGCGCGAGCACCCGCGGGGTCTCGCCGAGGACCACGGTGTGCAGCCGCGGGAGCACCTTGAGCTGCGCCCGCGCGGCCTGCGCGACGTTCACCCGCACGAGGCCGAAGAGGTCGCTGTACGCGATGTCGGCCGGGCCGATGTCGTAGCGCCCCCGCGGCGTGCGGCGCAGCGCGCGCGAGAGGGTGATGCGCTGCAGGGAGACGTCGTTCCCCACGGCGTGGCGGCTCTCGGTCGCGAGCCGCGCCGGGAGCACCTGCTGCACCACGAGGTTGAAGCCCGGGGGCACGGGCACGCGCTCGAAGTGAAAGCGCTCCTCCACGGAGTCTCCCGCCTCCACCACCACGGGGGAGAACTCCCGACCGATGGACCCGCCGCGGCTCGCGAGTCGGTCCTCGAAGCGCGCCACCACGAAGGTCGAGACCAGCACCCCCACGGCCACGGTGAGGTACAGCGTCGAGAGCCCGAGGATGGCGATGATCCCGAGCTCGGCGAACTTGAAGCCCAGCGACAGGGTGACGCACGCGAGGCCCGCGACGAAGAGGCCAACGCCCTTGTCGGTCATCACCCGCACGTGGCGGTAGACCACCTCGAGGGTCTCGCCCGGCGCGAGGGGGCCCTCGGCGCGGCGCGCGGCGCGCTCACGGCGCACCTTCACCGCGATGCCCACGGCCTGCGCGAGCATCACCGGCAGAAGGAGTGTGGCCGCGAAGCGCACCAGGCCCGCGAGGGTCTCGCGCACCTGCGAGACCTCCACGAAGAGGCCCGTGAGCCCGCCCACGAGGAACGGCAGCGCGAACAGCAGGGCGGTGTGAACGAGCACCCCCAACAAGGTTCCGCGACGTGCGAGCCTCGACGCCATGCTCCCGGGAGGGTGCCCCGCGGGAGGCGCCGCGTCCATGCAACGTGGGTCAGCGACGGCGGCGCAGGGGCGCGGGCGCGCACCAGAGGTCGTCGGCGAGCCAACGATCGCCCACCCGGCGAAACTCCGTGGGCGCGTCGTCGGGGCGCAGCGCCGCGATGCCCGCGCCGCCGTCGGTGACGCGCGACGGGTCCAGGGTGACCTCGACGCCGCGGGCGATCACCGCGAGGCGGCACGCGTCGAGGGCCGCGTCGGTGAGCGCGAGCTGCGCCTCGGGCAGAAAGGTCGCGCGCAGGGCGTCGTAGTCCATGCGGCGCAGCAGCGCGAGCTGCGTCGCGAGGGCCCGCGACGGGGTGGAGAGGTCCAGCGACGGCGGCGCGCGGCGCTCACCCAGGGGGGTCAGGCCCCGGGGCAGCACGAAGCCCGCGTCGACGTCGCAGCGCGCGGGCGTGCCCCCGCGGATCCACACCGCGAGGGCGCCGTCGAGGCAATCCCCCACGGCGAACACCGCGGGGTGTCGCTCACCCCGGGGTCGCCGCCGCAGCGCGCTCGCCTCGGGGTCGCCGGGCACCACCCACGCGCGCGCCCGGGCGAGCTCGTCCATCACCTCCCCTGCACGCGGGTCCGCCCGGAACTGCAGCGTCGAAGACGTGGCGTCGTGGCACCCCCCGCAGCGTCGGGCCAGCGCGGGGCGCAGCCGGGTGACCCACGCGACCTCGTCGAGGGTCACCGGATCTCGTTGCAGCGCAGGTCGATCCATCCACCAGCGGGCGAACCCCAGGCCCGCGAGGAGCGCGGCCGAGGCGCCGACCGAGGGCCACGGTGACGGCGAGCGCGCTTCCCGTCTCTTCACGGTCGGGCATGGCAGCACCGGGTGACCTCTGGGGTCAACGGTCCGTGACGGGAGCGCGCGGGGTGTGCTGGAATGCGAGGATGTTCCCGCGACGTCGCCTCTCCCTGCTCGCGGTGCTCGCGGCCGCGTGCTCCGCGGAGACCCCTGACTCGGTGGTGTGCCCCCCCGGCGGCTGCGACAACATCGACGCGGGGCGGCGCATGGACGCGCGCATCGACGTCCGCACCGACGACCTCGCGCGGGACATCCCCGGCCCGCGCACCCTGCTGCGCATCGCCGTGCGCCCCGAGGCGGCCACCCTCGAGCACCGCGACGGCGTGGCCGCGAGCGCGCGCTTCGAGGCCGTGGGCACGTGGAGCGACGGCAGCAGCGGGGTGATCCCCAACGCGGTGTGGTCCCTCGCGCCGAACCCTGCGGTGACGGTCGACAACGCCACGGGCGCGGTGACCACCACGGGCCGCGGCGGCGGGATCTTCAACCTCGTCGCGCAGGTGTTCACGGGCGCCGACGCGACGGTGGAATCTCGCGCGATCCTCACGGTGAACGTCTCGCGCACCACCGTGGCCGACGGCGCGCCCATGGACGCCCGCGCCCGCTTCGCCACCGCCCCCACCGACGACCCCGCGCGCGTCGCCACGGTGCTCTACCCCCTCGACGGCGCGGTGATCCCCAACAACCTCCCGGCCCCGGAGGTGCAGTGGGAGCGCGGCGCCGAGGGCGACCTCTTTCGCGTGCGCTTGACCAAGCCCCACGTCGAGCTGCAGCGCATCGTGGCCCACAACGGCATGGCGTTTCGCTTCGCCGACACCCCCGCCGCCGACGACTGGCGCGCGCTGATGGAGAGCGACCCCGACGACCCCGTCACCCTCCGCGTCGACCGCTTCGACACCGCGCGCATGCAGCTCATCCCGGGCGCGGCGCTGCGGCTCCGCGTGGCCCGCGCGACCCTCTCGGGCACGATCTACTACTGGGACCTCGCGGGCGGACGCATCCTGCGCATCGACGCGCTCACGGGCGAGCGCAGCGTCGCCGTGCCCTCTCCCCCGCCGCGCCCCACCGACCCCGACCGCGGCACGCGCTGCATCGCCTGCCACACGGTCTCCCGCGACGGTCGCTTCATGAGCGTGGAGATGTGGGGCGGCGGTCGCGAGGGCGCGGCCTTTGACCTCACGGCCAGCGACCTCGGCGCCGACCCCGCGCCCACGGTCTACGGCCCCCGCGCCGACCTCACCTACCTCTTCTCGACCTTCTCTCCCGACAACCAGTTCGTGATGATCAACTATGGGAACACCCTGGGGTTGATCCGTCGCGAGGGCGGCGTGCGGGTGGAGAACACCGGACTCCCCACCGAGCGCAGCGCGCACCCGAGCTGGTCCCCCGACGGGCAGGAGGTGGCGTACATCACCAACCACGACGGCACGTGGGCCGTGGACTTCACCGCGGGTGACCTCGCCGTGCTCCCGCGCACGGGCGACACCACCTTCGGCCCGCCGCGCATTCTTCACCGCGGCCCGTCGAGCCCTGGCGGCAACGCCGACGCGCACCCGAGCTGGTCCCCCGACGGGCGCTTCATCGCGTTCCAGCACGGGGTGAACTCTCGCGGCGCGAGCGAGGGCATGCCCTACCCCGGGCGGCTCCTGCTCACGCCCCGCGACGCCACCCCTGAGCGCGCCCCGGTGGCCCTCGCGAACGCCAACGGCGCGGGTGACCCGAGCTCGTTCTGGCCGAACTTCTCGCCCTTTCAACAGGGCGGATACTACTGGCTCGCGTTCTACTCCCGCCGCGACTACGGCAACGCGCAGGCCGGCACCCGCGGCACCGGACGCCGACAGATCTGGGTCACCGCGGTGCGCACCAACGCGCCCGCCACCGAAGACCCCTCCAGCGCGCCCTACTGGCTCCCCGGTCAGGACCGCGCGCAGGAGAACATGTCCGCGTACTGGGCCCCGGTGGCCTGTCGCATGAACCTCGACACCTGCCGCGTCTCTGCCGAATGCTGCTCGGGTCTCTGCCAGCTCCAGACCGACGGACGCTACGCCTGCGCCCCACCCCCCCCCGCGATGTGCCGCCGCGCGGGCACCACCTGCTCGCAGGGCTCCGCCTGCTGCGAGGACCGCCAGTGCGTGTCCAACGTGTGCCAGGCACCGCCCGGCTGACATCTCATCCCTTCATGCGAATGTGTGCAATCGCGTTGGCGCTCACGGCCCTGGGGTGCTCCCGCGGCCACGCGCAGCCCGCGCCCCACCACGAAGCCTCGCGCCTCCCCCCCTTCCCCGCGCGCGCCCGGGGCGGTCCCGGCGAGCCCTTCGGGCGGCAGTGGTTCACGGGCGACGCCGAGCTGAACAGCTACCGCGCGGTGGTGCCGCGCTACGGCGAGGCGCGCAACGCCGAGCTCGTGCTGGTCTACGTCACCGAGCCCATGAACCGTCAGACCTGGATCAAAGACGATGACGCCCGCGGCGACGACCGCGTGGGGGTGATGAAGGTGAACGTCTCGTTGAAGTTCACCACCGGGGTCTATCCGTACTCCGTGCTCACCAGCGTGTTCGCGCCCTATGGGGACTGGGGCCGCGAGCGCTTCTCTCCCGTGAAGCTCACGCTCACCGCGCAGGAGTGGTGCGGCCACGTGTTTCACGGCGTGTGGCCCGGCGAGGACCGCGCGGTGTCGCAGCTCTTCTCATACTTCGCGCAAGAGGGAGAGACCCGCGACGAGGTGACCACGGGCGCGGGCGCGCTCTACGAAGACGCGCTGTTGATTCAATTGCGGGAGCTCGACGGGAGCTTTGCGGGGGGGCGCGACTGGCGCGGCCCGGTGGTCCCGTCGCTGTGGCGCACGCGGCGAAGGCACCGCCCGCTGCGCGCCGAGGCGGGCACCCTCACCCGCGCGCGAGTCACCGTGGAGGGCGTCGCGGTGAACCGATTCACCCTGCGCTACGGCGAGGTCGAGCGGGTCTTCGAGGTCGAAGCCGAGGGCGCCCACCGGATGCTGGGATGGCGCACGAACGACGGCGAAGACGTGCGTCTCCTGCGCAGCGCGCGGTTGCCGTATTGGCAGCTGAACCACAACGCCGACCTCCCGCGGCGCGCCGACTTCGGCGCCGAGGTCCCCGCGGGCGCGGCGGCGGATGCGGGCGCGGTGGGGTTCTGAGCGCCCCTCCGCGTCACTGCCCGACGCGACCACCGCCACGCTAGCGTCCAGACGCGCGAAGTCAATACGGCGAGAAGGTGTTCCTGGCATCCGACCTCGTGTACGCTTCAATTCGTGGGGTGTTCACTCC
>JBILLI010000220.1:0-10514 GCA_044376155.1 Polyangiales bacterium | reverse complement strand
TCCCCGGCTCGGGGGGGTGGGGGCGGGGAAGGGGCCCACGTCTCGCGAATTCGCCACGAGAACGAGCATGGTTCGGAGATGTGTGCCGACGTGAGCCCGTTCGGGAGAGGGGTGAGGTCGCGCGACGTACCCCGTGGCCGTTCGTTGGGTGGTCCTGGCGCCGCGGGGGGGATGCTTGCGAGCCCCGCGGGGGGCGTGGTAAGCACCGCGCCCCTGTTTCGCGGGGGGGCGTTGAGTCCCCACTGCTTGAGCGATACGAAGGACGAATCCCATGGCGACCCCGAACCCCCTTGCCCAGGCCAACCAGCTCGCCGGCTCGAAGGCGCAGCTCATCGAGACCGTGAAGTCCCTCGCCACCGAGGCGTTCTGGCTCGACCGCACGCGCAACGACGACGCGTGGACGCGCATGTCGAACCGCAAGCTCCTGCGCCTCCACGGGGTGCTCACCGCGGCCGCGAAGCGCTTCGGCTCCCGCGCCGAGATCATCGACGCCATCGCCGGCGCCGAGGGTCACGGCAAGGACGCCGACTACAAGAAGGGCCTCGAGAAGCACCCCCTCCCCCGCCTCATGGACCACCTCAAGAGCGCCGAGGGCCGCGTCGCCAAGGCCAAGAAGGCCGCGACCAAGAAGGCCGCCCGGGCCGCGAAGGCCGCGAAGTGAACGGTGGGCTCGGCGCTGTCTGAGCCCGACCTCACCGCGCTTCTCCTTCACGCCGCGAGATCCCTCGACGCGTCACATCCCCTTGTGCCGCAACGGGTATCGTCTACCCCCGACACTCTCTTCACGCACCCCGAAGGCGCCGCGCGCGCCCTCGACGCGCTCACCGTCGCGCTCCGCGATCACAGCCTGAGCGCGCACCCCCCGCGGCACTACGGGCTCTTTCACCCGCCCGTCGATCCCCTCGCGGTGGCGGCCGAGGCCCTCATCGCGGGCTTCGACGCGCAGCTCGCGGTGCGCGGCGCGGCGCCCGGACCCATCGCGCAGGAACTCTCCACCCTGCGCTGGGTGGCCGCGCGCTTCGGCCTCCCCGCGGCGCACCACGGGAGCTTCACCACCGGCGCCTCGGAGGCCACCCGCGAGGCCCTGCTGCTCGCCCTCGCGCGGGTCTCTCCCGACTTCGTGCGCGACGGGCTCCTGGGGCTCCCCGCGCGGCCCGTGGTGTACACCTCCCGCGAGGCCCACGGGTCGGTCGAGAAGGCCGTGCGGGCGTGTGGCCTGGGCGCGTCGTCCCTGCGCCGCGTGCGGTGTGACGCCGCCTGGCGCCTGGACCTCCGCGCGCTCCGCGAGGCCGTGCACGAGGACCGCGCCGCGGGTCGCCTCCCCCTCGCGGTCATCGCCACCGCGGGGACCACCAACACCGGCGCGATCGACCCCCTTCCCCTCCTCGGGGATTTCTGCGCGCGCGAGGACCTCTGGCTCCACGTCGACGCCGCGTGGGCCGGCGCGGCGGCGTTCTCTCCGCGCACCGCCCCGCTGCTCGACGGGACCTCCCGGGCCGACTCCCTCGCCTGGGACGCGCACAAATGGCTCCCGCTCCCCCTCGCCGCGGGCGTGCTGCTCACGGCCCATCCCGCGCTCCCCGAGGCGGTCTTCGGCGTCGACGCCCCCTACCTCCCGCGCGGCGCGGGGATGCCCTATCGGGAGAGCGGACGGTGGTCCCGAAGGTTCCTCGGCGCGGGGCTCTTCGCGTGGCTCACGGCGCACGGTGAGGAAGGGGCGGCGCGCTGGGTGGAGGCGGGCTGTGACCGCGGCGACGCGCTGCGACGGGCGGTGACCGAGGCGGGCTGGTCCCTCGTGGCCCCCACGGCCCTGCCCCTGGTGTGCTTCACCCACGAGCGCGTGCGCCGCGGAGAGATCGCCCCGCAGAAGGTCGCCCACGCGCTCCGGCGCTCGGGCGCGGCGTGGATCAGCGAGACGTGGCTCGACGGGCGCGTCCCTGCGCTCCACGGCAGCGCGATGAACCCCGCGCTGGGCACCGCCGACCTCGACGCGTTGACCCACGCGCTGCGCGACGTCGCGCGGGGGTCGTGGTAGGTACGCGCGGAGAGACATGTCCTCCACCGCAGACCTCCTCGACACCGCCGGCCGTCACCTCCTGCGCAACTACAAGCAGCCCCCGCTGGTGATGACC
This sequence comes from Polyangiales bacterium, assembly GCA_044376155.1. GTDB lineage: Bacteria > Myxococcota_A > Polyangia > Polyangiales > JAWKRB01. Next base: position 8,382 of record JBILLI010000220.1, on the reverse strand, counting down.
CGCGGCGAGGGGTGCTACCTCTGGGACACCGACGGCCGCCGTTACCTCGACCTCTACGCGGGCATCGCCGTGTGCGCGCTGGGCCACGCCCACCCCGCGCTGGTGAAGGCCGTGAGCGAGCAGGTCGCGCGCCTCGGGCACATCGCGAACTACTACTACAACGACCAGCAGGTGCGGCTCGCCGCGCAGCTCGCGAAGCGCACCGGGCTCGACCGGGTGTACCTCTGCAACAGCGGCGCGGAGGCCAACGAGGGCGCGCTGAAGCTCATCCGGCGCTTCCACTACGGCCGCGGCGACGTCGAGCGCACCAACATCGTGGCGACGTGGTCGTCGTTCCACGGGCGCACCATGGGCGCCGTCGCCATGACCGGCAAGCGCGCGTACTGGGAGGGCTTCGGCCACCGTCTCCCGGGCGTCTCGCACGTGCCCTTCGGCGACCTCGACGCCATGCGCCGCCGCGTGAACGACCACACCGCCGCGGTCATCGTCGAGCCCGTGCAGGGTGAAGGCGGTGTGCTCCCCGCGCCGAAGGGCTACCTCCAGGGCCTCCGGGCGCTCTGCGACGACGTGGGCGCGGCGCTGATTCTCGATGAGATCCAGACGGGCGTGGGGCGCTCGGGGCGCTTCCTCGCGTGCCAGCACGAGGGCGTTCTCCCCGACGTGGTGACCCTCGCGAAGGGCCTCGCGGGCGGTGTGCCCATCGGGTGCTTCGTGGCCCACGAGCGCTACGCCGACGCGCTCCCCCCGGGCACCCACGGGACCACCTTCGGCGGCAACCCCCTCGCCGCCGCCGCGGCCCTCGCGGTGCTCGAGACCCTCGACCGCGACGGGCTGCTCGAGAACGCCGCGGCCATGGGCCGTCACCTCGTGCAGGGCCTCGACGCGCTCGCCGCGAAGCACCCGACGCTGTGTGAGCCCTCGCGCGGCGTGGGGCTGCTGTGTGGCCTGCCCTTGAAGGACGGCGTGGATCCCCGCGCGGTGCTCAACGAGATGCGCGCCCGGGGCGTGCTCATCGTGACCGCGGGGGAGCGCGTGCTGCGCTTCGCGCCGCCGTTGATCGTGACCCGCGAGCAGCTCGACGAGGGCCTGCGCGCGCTCGACGAGGTGCTCACCGCGCACGCGTCCGAGGGCGGGCGATGAGGCCCAAGCGAGACTACCTGCGCTTCGCCGACCTCACGGCCGACGAGGTGCACACCCTGCTCGACCACGCCATCGCCATGAAGAACCAGCGCGCCCACGGCGCGCGGCGCAAACCTCTGGAGGGCAAGAGCGTGGCGCTGATCTTCGAGAAGAGCTCCACGCGCACGCGGGTGTCCTTCGAGGTCGGGGTCTACGAGCTCGGCGGGCACCCGGTGGTGATCCACGCGAAGGACTCGCAGCTCGGTCGGGGGGAGTCCATCGCCGACACGGCGCGCACGCTCTCGCGCTACGTGCACGCCATCGTGCTGCGCACCTTCGGGCAGGACCGCGTCGAGGAGCTCGCCCGCCACGCCAGCGTGCCCGTGGTGAACGCCCTCACCGACGAGGAGCACCCCTGCCAGATCCTCGCCGACCTGATGACCGTGCGCGAGCGCCGCGGCGGTCTCAAGGGACTGCGCTACGCCTGGGTGGGCGACGGCAACAACGTCGCCTGGAGCTGGGCCGCCGCCGCGGCGGTGCTCGGTCTGGACCTCACCGTCGCGAGCCCCGCGGGGTACACCCTCCCCGAGCGGGCCCTGGGCGCCCGGGTGCGCACCACCGACGACCCCCGCGAGGCCGTGCGCGGCGCCGACGTGGTGATCACCGACGTGTGGACCAGCATGGGTCAGGAGGCCGAGAACGCCCGACGTCTCCAGGAATTCGCGGGATGGGGGGTGACCCCTGAACTCATGTCCCTCGCCGACCCGAAGGCGACGGTGCTGCATTGCCTCCCGGCGCACCGCGGCGAGGAGATCGACGGGGTGTTCCTCGACGGGCCCGACGTGGCCGTGTGGGACGAGGCCGAGAACCGCCTGCACGCGCAGAAGGCCCTGCTCGAACTCCTGCTCCGAGGCTGACGCGGTCGTGCCGCGCGGGGTGCGCGGACGCCACAAGGTTCTGGACCTCGGCCGACAATTCCCCGACACTCTCCGGCCGACGGGAAGCGCGGCGCTGCGGTTCCATGTACACAAGGTGACGGATGGACAAGGTCATCGGGATTGATCTGGGAACGACGAACAGCTGCGTGGCCGTGGTCGAGAACGGCACCGCGGTGGTCATCGCAAACCGCGGTGGGTACAAGACCACGCCGTCGATGGTGGCGCTGACCGAGGCGGGCAAGCGCCTCGTCGGGCACCTCGCCAAGCGTCAGGCCATCACCAACGCCGAGAACACGGTGTACTCCGCGAAGCGGCTCATCGGCCGCAAGTGGAACTCCCCGCAGGTTCGCCAGGTCGCGGCCACGGCGTCGTACACCATCGTCGAGGGTCCGCACGGCGACGTGCGCATCCAGCTGCGCGAGAAGACCTACTCGGTGCCCGAGGTCTCCGGGATGGTGCTCGCGGAGATGAAGCTCATCGCGGAGGAGTACCTCGGTCAGGAGGTCGCCAAGGCCGTGGTGACCGTGCCGGCGTACTTCAACGACAACCAGCGGCAGGCCACCAAGGACGCGGGCGCCATCGCGGGCCTTGAGGTCATTCGGATCATCAACGAGCCCACCGCAGCGGCGCTGGCCTACGGCTTCGGGCGCAACATCGACCGCACCGTGGCGGTGTACGACCTCGGCGGCGGCACCTTCGACGTGAGCGTGCTGGAGATCGGCGCGTCGGGCGTCTTCAAGGTGGTGAGCACCGCGGGCGACACCTTCCTCGGCGGCGAAGACTTCGACGCCAAGGTCATCGAGTGGCTCGTCGAGGGCTTCAAGGACGAGCACGGCATCGACCTCCGCAAGGACCGCATGGCCCTGCAGCGCCTCAAGGACGCCGCGGAGAAGGCCAAGATCGAGCTGTCGTCGGTGCGCGAGGTGGAGATCAACCTCCCCTTCATCATCTCGTCGGGGCGCAACGACCCCTTGCACCTCCAGCGGGTGCTCTCCCGCGCGGACTTCGAGGCCCTCACCGCCGACCTCGTGGAGCGCACCATCGAGATCGTGCGGCAGACCCTCGACGACGCCGGGCTCTCCCGCGACGAGATCGAAGACGTCATCCTCGTGGGCGGCATGACCCGCATGCCGCTGGTGCAGACCAGCGTCGCGGAGTTCTTCGGCCGCGAGGCGTCGAAGGGGGTCCACCCCGACGAGGTCGTGGCCATCGGCGCGGCCATTCAGGGCGCCGCGCTCATCGAAGACGCCGCGCTGGAGCAGGCCAAGGTGGTGCTCCTCGACGTCACCCCGCAGACCCTCGGGATGATGATCGCCGGCGGGCTCTTCGAGCCCATCATCCCGAAGGACACCACGGTCCCCACGGCGCGCACCAAGACCTTCACCACGTCACGCGACAACCAGACCGCGGTGAAGATCCTGGTGATGCAGGGCGAGCACGAGCAGGCCGACCAGAACGAGCTGCTCGGGGAGTTCATCCTCACGGGCCTGCGCCGCGCGCCCGCGGGCATGGTCGAGATTGAGGTCACCTTCGAGATCAACGCCGACGGCATCGTCAGCGTGCACGCGAAGGACCTCGAGACCGGCAAGGAGCAGTCGATCACGGTCACGGCGACCTCGGGCCTCACCAAGGAGGAGATCGAGGCGATGATCGGCGAGGGGCAGCAGTACGCGCTGGAGCGCAAGCGCGACGAGCGCTCCGAGGGGCTGCGCCAGGAGGCCGAGGGGCTCATGGACGAGATCCAACGGCTCTTCGACAAGGTCGCCAAGGTCGTGGGCGGCAGTGACTACGGCCGCGACGCGCTCGACAAGGCCCAGGGGGTGCTGGAGCGCACCCGCACGGCCATCGAGCGCCGCGACGATGTCGCCCTGAAGGAGCAGGTCGACGCCCTGAACCGCACCCTGCGGATGTTCAAGGGCGTCGTCTCAAAGGGCTGAGCGATGTGTCGGAGCAGGACGTGACGAGCGCGAAGGACCCGCCGAGCGTCGAGCCAGACGACTGGTTCGACCTCCTCGACGACGCGCCGCCGCTTGCGCCGCAGGTGCCTCCGTCGCCGGACCACTCTCGCAAGCAGACCCCGGTGGTGACGCCGTCGGTGCCCCCCGACGCGTTCTCTCCGACCGCCGTCGACCCCGCGGAGACGTGGGAGTGGGACCCCTCCCCGACGCCGCCGCCGCGCCCGCCGCCGGCGTTCTCGCGCACCCTGTCGTTCTCGGCCGACGACGTGCAGGCCCTCGCCGCGGAGCTCCGCCGCCCCAGCGCCGAGGTGCTCGACGAGCCCGCAGACGCCCTCGACGAGCCCGCGCCCCCCGTCGCCCCGGAGTCCTCGCCGGGGGCGTTCATTGACTTCGGCTGGACGCCCACACCCCTGCCGCCGCGCTGGTCCGAGGATGAGGCCCCGGTGGAGGCCCCCGCGGTCGACGACGAGCCCATGACCGCGTCTTTCTTTCTCGACCCCCCGACGCAGGAGTTGCCCGAGCCCGGCATGGGGTTCATCGCCGACGCGGTGGCGCGCGGCAGTCGTCCGCCGGTGCACCCCACCGCGCCGGAGATCCCTTCGGCCCTCGCGTCCTCGCGCCGCCCCGCGCCGGCGACCATGATGTTCGGGGGCGGAGAGGCCGCGCGCCACCCCACGCCCGCGGTCCCGGTTCCGGAGTACCACGCGCCGCGGCCGTCGACGCCCATCGGCATGGCGTCCGACACGATCCCGCCGCTCTCCGAGCCCGTGCCCGCGGCCCCGTCAATACCCCCCTCTCCGCAGTTCCCCCCGAGCTTCTCGGCGATGCGCGCGCCGACGCCCATCGTGAACCCGATCATCAGCGCCGAGGCCCGTGGCGCGCCGCAGAGCCCTCGCCCCATCCCCGCCTCGCCGTCGCACCTCGACGCGATGATGGTCCCCACGCCGGTGCCCGCCCCCGCGCCGGTGAGCGTGCTCTCGACCGTGCCTCCCGCGCAGGAGGAGTCCCGTCGGCCGTTGCTCCGCGCCCCGCCGCGGCTCCCGCTGCGCCCCGGGGCCCACATCCCTGCGCCCGACGCGCCGAAGGCGCCCCCGAAGCCCGCCACGCCCCCCTCCGCCCGAGGCTCCCTCCCCCCGCTGCCCCCGCCGCCGTCGCGCAACGTCCCCGCGCCGCCGCTGCTCCCGCCGCGGGCGCAGCCCTTCGCGGCCCCGAAGCCCCCGGCGCCGCCCGACGAGAACAGCTGGGCCTCGCCGCCCGCCGAGGATGTCACCCCGGTGGTCTTTCCCCGCCGCGACGACCTCGCCGCCGCGGCCGCCTCGCGTCGGCATCACAAGGTCACCCCCGCGGTGGGCATGGAGATCCCGCAAGAGGCGATCCCCACCCCCCTCGTGACCAAGGGGGCCACGGACTTCGGCGGTGAGCTCTCGGCGCGCCGCGAGATGCGCGAGCGCCTGGAGCTCAACGACTTCAACGGCGCCCTCGGCCTCGCGCAGAGCCTCACGGAGATCGACCCTCGCGACGGTGAGGCGCTGCGCGTCGCCGAGCAGTGCCGCCAGCGCCTGCGGGCGATCTACGTGGGGCGCCTCGGCGAGCTCACCCAGGTGCCCACGCTGACCATCTCGCGCAGCGAGCTCCGCTGGCTCACGCTCGACCATCGCGCGGGCTTCGTGCTCTCGCTCATCGACGGGGCGTCGTCCATCGAAGACATCATCGACGTGTCGACGATGCCGACCTTCGAGGTGCTCCGCACGCTCTACGTGCTGCTCTCGCAGAACGTCATCTCGCTGCGAAGGCCCCGGCGCTGAGCCGCAGGGTGGCCACGGTGCCACCCTCGGGCGGGCAGCACAGCGACACCTCTCCGCCGTGCGCCGCGGCCACGCTGCGCGCCACGGAGATGCCCACGCCCGGCGCCTGTCGGGTGGAGTAGAACGCCCGCGCCACGTTGGGCGCCCGCTCGGGGGGAATGCCCTCGCCGTGGTCGGTGACCACGAGGTGAAGCTCCCGGGCCGCGGGGTGCCACGTCGCCGAGAGCGAGACCTCGTCGCCCTCGGCCGACGCGTCGATGGCGTTGAGCAGCAGGGCCTCCAGCGCCGACACCACCCCCGCGATGTCGGCCCGCAGCGGCGGCGAAGCGGCGCCCCCGCGGGACGTCACCGTGACCCCGCGCGACGCGGCGTGGGTGCGGGCGCGCGCCACGGCGTCGCGCATCACCGCGGCGACCTCGGCCGCCGTCGACGGACCGCGCTGGGCGCGAGCGATCTCCTGCAGCCCCGAGAGCATGGCGTCCATGCGCGCGAGGCTGTTGCGGGTCACGCGGTTCAGCGCGGGGAGGTCCTCGGGCGAGGCGATGCCGCGCTGCACGAGGTCCACCGAGGTGCGCGCCGCGGCGAGGGCGTTGCGCATGCCGTGGGCGGCCTCGGCGAGGCTCGCGCTCACCACCTCGGCGTAGGCGCCGACGCCCGGGCACAAGGGCTCGGAGAGGTGCACCGTGGTCCCCTCAGGGCCGCGCGCGAAGGCCGCGAAGCCCAGCGCCGCCGCGGACCCGTCGCGCCGCCGCACGACCACGTCGCACACGTCCCCTTCGCCCGCGCGGAGGTGGGCCAGCACCATGGCGGCCGCGCGCGCGCCGAGGAGCGAGGCCAGCGTCGCGCCCGACAGCGCCTGCGGCGACTCCACCCCGAGCAGCGCCGCCGCGCGCGCCGTCCCCTCGCGCACCGCGCCGTCGTCGCGCAGGGTGAGCTGCGGCATTGGCACCGTCGCGGAGCGGGTCACTGCGACCATCGCGGGAGTGTACCGCGACCCGGCGCTCAGCGACCGTGCCGGAGCGCCTCCAGCGCACGGCGGCGCTCCGGGTCGGCGGTGCGACGAATGGCCTCGTCGAGGGCTTCGCCCGCGGCCTGCGGGGCGTTGAGCCCGGCCAGCGCCTCGGCCCGGCGCACGTAGAGCTCGGGCGCGGGCTCCCCCGCGGCGGCGGCGAGCCCGAGGGCCTCGTCGACGCGCGCGAGGGCGCGGCGGTGATCACGTCGGCGCAGCGCGAGGTCGCCGAGCAGCACCAGCGCGCGGAATCGTTCGGCCACGTACGGTCTCAGCTCAACCACGGTGGTGAGGTCCACTTCGGCGCCGCCCGGGTCGCGCCCGCGGTGCCGCTGGAGCGCGCGGTGGAGGTAGAGCCGCGCGAGGCGCGTGCGCGTGTCGGCGTCTGCGGGGCGCAGGCCCACGGCGAGCTCGCCCGCGGCGAGGGCGGCAGGGTAGTCGTGGGCGTCTTCGGCGATGGCCATGCGCCGCAGGTGCATCGCGGCCTCGCGGGCGGGCTCGCTGCGCTCCACGAGGCGCAGCCACGTCGAGCCCGCGCCCTCGTCGCGCACGAGGCCGGCGAGGGGGAGGTCCTGCACGCGGGCGAAGCGCGCGAAGACCTCGGCGCGGGCGTCGCGGTAGAGCCGCCGGGGCGCGTCGAACTCCAGCCGCAGGTCGGTCGCGCGCAGGATCTCTCCCCCGTCGCCCACCGCGCGCACCCCACGTGGCCCGGAGAGAAAGCGCGCGAGCAGGGCCGCGTCGCTGTCGATGCCCGCGCGGGTGAGCATCGCCCGGGGCGCCGACGCGCGCAGGCGCTGGAGGGCGACGTCGAGGTCGACGGTCCAGGGCTCGCGGCCGCCGAGGAGGAGGTAGTCCACCCCCGCGCCGACCTCCACCAGGGTGCACCGCGGAAAGACCTCGGAGAAGGTCCGCACGATGGCCGCCACGGTGGCCGCGTCGGTGGAGTACGCGTGGAACCACGCCCCGAAGGTGCCCCCCGGCCGCAGCCGCGCGCGGGCGGCCTCGAAGGCCTCGCGGGTGAACAGGTCGCTCATGCCCGTGACCCAGGGGTTCGAGGGCTCGCTCACAATCACGTCCCACGACTCCGACATCCCGCGCAGCGCGTGGGCGGCGTCTTGCGCGCGCACGGTCACCCGCGGGTCTTCGAGCACGGCGCGGTTGGCCTCGCGAAAGTCTCTGCGCGCGGCGGTGATCACCTCGGGCACGAGCTCCAGCACCCGCACCGTGCGCACGCCCTCGACGCTGCGCGCGGCGTCGGCGGTCATCCCGCTGCCGAGGCCCACCACCAGCACGTCGCGCGGATCGGTCGCGAAGGCCACGGGGAGCAGTCCCACCACGGTCTGCGTGGCCGCGTCGCCGTCGCTCGTGGCGTCGACCTTGCCGTTGATCTGCAGCAGCACCGCCCCCGCGGGCGCGCGCCGCACGGCCACGGTGGCCTCGCGCCCGTCGCGCCGCCACACCACCGCGCCGAGGTCGAGCACCGACGAGCCCGCGTAGAGAAAGGGCCCGTCGAGCACCCCCGCGGGGTCCACCCGGCGGGCCAGCAGCGCCGC
>JBILLI010000942.1:0-2779 GCA_044376155.1 Polyangiales bacterium | reverse complement strand
ACACTACTCCCACCCGGGGGGTTCCCGGAATAGCCATTGCGCGCGACCGCTCACGGTCGACGCAGCGCGCGGAGGAGGTCGGTGCGCTCGTCGGTCCAGGCGCGGCGGCCGTGGGGGAGCGCGGTCCAGCCGGGGTCACGGGCGAGGGGGCCGAGGTTCGCGGGGTCGCGGGTGAGCAGCACCCAGCGGGTCACGATGCGGGTGTCGCCGTCGACCACGGTGCGGGTCTGCGTGCGGGCCGCAAAGCCCTCTTCGCGGGCGAGGGCGCCGAGCACGTCGGTGAGATCAACGTAGCGGTTGGTGATGTGCACCGCGATGACCCCGCGTTCTGAGAGCCTCGACCGCCACACCCCGAAGGCCTCGCGGGTGAGCAGGTGCGTGGGGATCGCGTCGGAGCTGAACGCGTCGAGCACCAGGAGATCAAAGGGCGCCCCCCGCCACGCCTCCACCGTGCGCCGCGCGTCACCCGTGACCACCGTGCACGCCCCCCCGCAGCGGGCCAGCCAGGGGAACCACCCCCGCGCGATGCGGGTGACCACGGGGTCGAGCTCGAAGAAGGTCCAGCGTTGGTCCCCCCGCCGCCACGCGGTGAGCATCCCCACGCCGAGGCCCACCACGCCGACGTTCGCGCGGTCGTCGGGGACCTGCGCCATGACCTGTCCGATGGGGCTGCGCGGGTCGTAGTACGCGCTGGGATCGTTGCCGCGCTTGGGGTTGTTCCACGCGAGGCCGTGCAGCGTGGTGCCGTGGAGGAAGCGTCGCACCTCCCCGTCATCGTCGACCCGCATGACCCCGTAGAAGCTCCGCGCCTCGTGCAGCATCGACCGGTCGCGCCCGCTCGCCGCGAGGATCGCGATCAGCCCCAGCGAGAGCCGCACCCGCCGCCCCATGCTCGCCACGAGCAGCACCGCGAGGGGGAGCCCGTAGCGCAAGAGGTTCTGCCGCGCGCCGAAGCGCTCGGCGGTGAACATCCCCCACGCGAGCATGCCCACGAGCAGGGGCACGCCGAGGTCGCGCATCTTCGTGTCGGCCGACGCCGCTCGTCGGTCGTGGGTGGGCAGCAGCGCGACGACCAGGGCCATGGCCAGCGGGTACTCGGTGACGCGGCGAAAGAGCAGCGGCGCGACCACCGACGCGAACACCCCCGCGAGGGCGCCCCCCGCCGCGAGCGCGAGGTAGAAGCGCGAGAGCTGCGACGGCGGCGGACGCCGCCGCGCGAGCTCGGTGTGCAGCATCAGCGCGCCGAGGAAGAGCTGCGTGAGGTGCAGCGCGCTCACCAGCGGTCCGGGCGAGACCCGCGCCGCCGCGGTGAGGAACACCACCATGAGCAGCCCGAGGAAGGGCGCGGTGAGCCTGCGGGCATCGGGCGGATCAGGGCGAAACGCGAGCACGAAGCTCAAGAGGTAGAGCGCGAGGGGCACCACCCAGAGCAGCGGCACGGGCGCGATGTCGGTGGTGATCGCCGCCGTCGCCCCCAGCGAGAGCAGGGCGGGCGCGAACGACAGCGCCACCCAACGGATCACTTCCCCCAGCGGCGCAGGGGCTTCGGTGACGTCCGCGACGGGCGCTGACTCGCGGGTGGCGCGCGCGCAGAGGGCGAGCAGCGCGCAGAGCACCACCCACCCCGCGGACCACAGGAGTCGCTGCGATCGCAGCGAGAGCAGGGGCTCCAGCGCGAGGGGGTAGAGCGCGAGGGCGGCGAGGCTCCCGAGGTTGCTCGCGGCGTAGAGGGGGTAGGGGTTCTCGTCGCGCGTGGCGAGCCAGCGCTGGAGCAGCGGCGCGCTCATCGCGAGGAGCACCAGCGGCGCGCCGAGGGTGCGCAGGAGGTGCAGCAGCAGCCACCCCGTGGGGTCGCCGTGCACGGGCGGGGGAGGTCCCCCCTGGAGGTCGGGCGGGAGGGTGAACACACACAGCGCGCAGAGCGCGACGTGGAGGAGCGCGTGACGGCGCAGCCCGAGGCGCTGCGGGAGCGCGTGCGCGAGGGCGTACCCGAGGAGCAGGGCGCACTGAAAGAAGAGCTGCGTGGCGGTCCACACCGCGGCCGCGCCGCCCACGCGGGGGAGCAGCGCGCGGGCCACCATGGGCTGGATCGCGAAGAGCAGCGCCGCGGCGGCGAGGCTCGCGGCGACGAAGCGCGAACGACCCGCGAAGGCGCTCACCAGCGGTGATACGCGGGGTGCCCCTCGCGCACGGCGACGAAGGTGCCCACACACGTCGCGGTGACCTTGCCCCGCGCGCTCAGCGTGGCCTCGACCTTCACCTTGTCGCCCTCCGTTGAGACCACCCGCGCGAGCACCGTGACCGGGCCGTCGGTGGGCGTGGGGCGCTTGAGGGTGACGTGAAAATCCGCGGTGACCGTGCACGGCGGCGCGTCGAGGCCGCGGGCGCGCAGGAGGTGGTGCGCGGCGGTCCAGTTGGAGTGGCAGTCGAGGAGGGCGCCGGTGATGCCGCCGTTGAGCATCCCCGGGAAGGCCTCGTGGTGGGGAGACGGGGTCCAGTCGCAGCGGAGCTCGTCGCCGTCACCCCCCGTGGGGAACGACTCCAGGCGCAGCCCCTGGGCGTTCGCCGGACCACACCCGAAGCACGCGTTCCCCGGCGCGTACCGCGCCTGCACGCTGAGATCACCGTCGCTCATGGGTTCACCTCCACGGACAGGGTGTGTCCATCGCCCCCGCAGAGGGGGCTTGCGCATGCGTATGCATCAATGCATATTCTGGTTGTCCGCCCCGCGGTGGGGCGGTCGAGGGAACCGGCGTCGGCCATGATGATGCTCCTGCGC
>JBILLI010000943.1:0-2779 GCA_044376155.1 Polyangiales bacterium | reverse complement strand
CGTCGTGCCCTTCCTCGACTTCCTTTCGAACAATCGCCCGACGGCGGCACGGGGCGGCGAGCACCGCGGAGGTGGTCGGGATGACCGGGCCGACGAACAGAGCTCGAACTCCGGCGAGACCGTCCCCTCGTCGGGCGGAGCGAGATGCGAGACGAACCTCGGCCACGAGGGCGAGAGCTGCACGGGCAGCCCGCAGTGTGAGCCCGGCCTGGGGTGCGTCGCGCAGGTGTGTCAGCGGCGGCAGGGAGGGGCCACGGCTCGAGCAGCGCTGACGGGTCCAGCCCCTGGCGTGCCCCCAGTGGCCCGCCCCTCTGCGTCGTCGTCCTCGCCCACCGGGCTACCCACCGTGGTCGCTCCACCCCCACCTGTGTTGCAGGCCTTTCCTGAACCGTTGCCGCGCTTCACGCGGCCCCAGCTCAACCAGGTGATGCGGGGCGCACACCGGGATTTTGCGCGGTGCCTCAACGACTTTCAGGGGGTCGTCGCGATCGCGCTGACCATCGAACCCAGCGGGATCGTCTCGGACGCGAGTGTCGGCGGCGACCTCGCCCACTCGACCTCCGCGGCCTGCATCGAGACGGCGACGATGGCGTTGACCTTCCCGCGATTCGCGGGCTCGGCGGCGTCGGTGGTGTATCCGTACACCGTGGGGCGGGCGCGGTAGCTGATGGTGCGCGAAGCTCGTCGGCTCGGCACTCTCGACGCTGCCCTGGAGCGGTCGCGGCGAGCACTCCCCGCGCAGAGTTCGACCGGATTGACCCATACGCTCGGGGACGCTCGGACTCGCACCTTGAGCCCGCGCCGTCGCTCACATCGCGGTCCCCCATCGAGCAGCAGGCCGCTGCATGATTCGCCGTCCCCCGAGCCCTGCTCGCGACGCCCCTTCCCCTCTCGCGCCGCACGCCTGGAGCCCCTGTGACCGACCCCTCCCTTGAGCCCATCCTCCTCCGTCGCCCGCTACGTTCGTGGTTCCCCAGCGACGCGGCCGCCGACGCGTGCCTCGCGCTCCTCGCGGATCTCATCGAGCGCGCCCACGCCGCAGGCCCTGCCTGCTGGGCGCTCGCGGTCCTCGACGCGCGCACGCTCTCCTTCGCCGTGGGCAACCTGCTCGTGCTGCGGTTCTCAGACAACGGGGCCCTCGTCGTCGCGGTCGACCTCGACGTGCTGGAGCGCGTGCGCCCCGTCGACCACCCCGCCCCCGTCCTCCACGAGCGCGACCACTTCCTGCGCGTCCCCGAGATGGCCCTGCTGCGCACGGACATCCCCTCCTTCGTCGTCGAGCTCCCGTGGATGCGCGGCGCCATTGACGCCGCCCTCCTTCGCGCCGTGGGCACCGTGCGCACGCGAACGAACGTGGCCCGGTTTCACTCGCCCGAGGCGGTGCGCCTCGTGGGCGCGGCACTCGATCGCGCGCTCCCGCAGCCCGATCACCAGGCCATCGAGACACCGACGGGCACCGACCCAGATCCCCGCCTCGCGGACGAGACCGTGTGGTCGGTCGAGGATCTTCGCGCGGCGTGGACGGCGTTTCAGCAACTGCCCAACCGCTACGGCGCCCCCGCCGAGGCCGTGGTGCGGCGTGTGCGCGACGCCGACGCAGTGGAGTTTCGCGGCGAAGAGCTGCAGCGCGCGCTGTGGAAGGCGTCGACCTTCGCGAGCGCGGGACCGGGCGAGTCCATCGACGTGCGCGCGGCCTTCACCGACGACGAGGTGCTCGACCGCCTCGACGCGCTGCGCACGCGGGTGTGGCCCGACGATCGGGAGGCGTGCGCCGCATCCCTCCGCGCCGAGTACGACGCCGTGCTCGAACGCCTCAGCGCGCTGGGCCTCCGCGCGAAGCCCATGGCGAAGCTCGCGCGGGCCTTCGCGATCCTTGTGCCCGAACGACTCGCCGCAGTGCTCCAGACCGACGCCCGCACGCGCCTCGCGGTCCGTGTGCTCGGCACCGACCGCGCGGGCGGGATCATCGAGTCGCAGGTGAAGGTCCGCTCCCGTCTGCGCGAGGTGCTCGGCCCGGAGCGCGACCTCCCCGAGCACGTCGCCCGGATTCGCTTCTGCTGGTGGCTGCAAGACGCCGCGGTGCCCGACGCCATCGAAGCGCCCGGCGAGGACCCCACCCCGACGCGAGGAGATCCGGGCCCAGCGGTGGATCCCATCGCGCAGCTCGCGCTGTGGCCCTTCGGGCGGCAGTACCGCGGGATCGCGGCGATCTCGGGATACTCCGCCGCGTGGCGTGACCTGCTGCGCGCGGCCCAGGCGGGCCAGAGCGCCAACGCGCTCGTCGACGAGGTGCGGCAGGGCGGCTCGGCGAGCTCCGACTCCGTGAGGGCCCTGCAGTACGCCCTGGCACGCATGCTCGCGCTCGGGCTCGTGTCGCGCGAGGACGGGGTCTATCGGCCCACCGACGCCGGGATGCGCGCCCTCGAAGGCGACAACGAGCCGCTCATCGAGGCCCTGCTGGTGCGCAACTACGGCTTCGCCCAGGTGCTCCGTCGCATCGCCGAGAAGAACTCCCTCGCGAAGGGAGATCTCTTTCGCGCCCTCCGCGCGGAGTACCCGCAGTGGACCTCGGATTTCGGTCCCTCGTCTCTCCTCGCGTGGACCCAAGACCTCGGCCTCACCGAGCAGGGCTCCGACCGCACCGTGCGACTCACGGAGTACGGCGCCGCGTGGCACGCCCGCTTGCCCGAGTTCCTCCCCTCACCTCCCATCGAGTCCAGGGGGGCCGACGCAGAAGAGTCTTCCCCGCCTCCGCTGACCTTCCCCAACCTCGACGAGA
>JBILLI010000219.1:0-10559 GCA_044376155.1 Polyangiales bacterium | reverse complement strand
CGCTGAGCTGCGCGAGGCCCCGGGCGCCGAGCGTCGCGTCAGACACCCGCAGCGCGCGCAGCGAGAGCTTCGCGAGGTGCTTGCACGACGCGTCGGAGACGGGCGCGCCGAGAAGGTCGAGGGTGCGCAGGGAGGTGAGGTCCTTCGCGACCTCGGTGACCGTGGCGCCCCACGCGGTGGCCTCGGCCAGCGAGAGGTGGCGCAGCCGTGGCAGCGCGCGCAGCCCCGCGAGGTGCGCGGGCTTGAGCCCCTTCAACCGCAGCACGCGCAAGGAGAGCCATTCCAGGCACTCCATGCCGCTCAACGCCTGGAGCCCGTCGGGGGTGTAGGCCTTGACCCGTGGCGTCGCCGCGGGCTGCAGCGAGAGCGCCGCGAGCGTCGGCAGGGTGCGCGCGAGGCGGCGCAGCAGGTCGTCGATGGTGCCCTCGGCGGGGGCGAGGCGCACGTGGACGCGCGCGGTCGAGGACGCGAAGGCGCCGAGGGCGTCGAGGTCCGCGGCGGTGCACGCGGTGACGTCGAGGGCGCGGAGGGTGGGGCGCGCCGCGAGCGCGATGGCCTCGTCGGCGGTGAGCGCGCGTCCGCGGAGCTCGAGGTGCTCGAGCGCGGGCGCGCCGCCGAGGGACGTGAGGGAGCCCGTGGCCGCGCAGCGCAGCGCGCGCAGGGAGGGGAGCGTCGCGAGGGCCGCCGCCGCGGGGGCCGTGAGGGTCGCGTTGGGCAGGTCGAGGTCCTCGACGGCGGTGAGCGCCGCGAGCCCCGCGGGCGTGACCGTCGACGCGATGAGCATCATCGAGCACACGCCCGCGAGGGCCTTGCCCGCGGGGGCGTCGAGGGCCCCGCCGAGAGAGAAGATCCCCCGGGTCAGCGCGCGCCCCGCGAGCGGGAGCAGCGAGAGCGGCTTCGCGGTGTAGCGGGTGGACAGGTGCAGTGTGTGAAGCGCGGGGTGCTCGGCGAGCACCGTGGCCAGCAGGTCGGCGTCGCCGCCCTGGGCGTTGAAGAGGTTGAGGGACTCGATCCCCGCGAAGCGTCGCAGGCGCGGGGCGGTGACGCCGGGGCCGGTGCTGTCATCGACGAAGAGTCCGAACGCACGGAGCCACGAGGGCGCAGTCTCAAGCTGCGCCGCGGAGAGGTACGTGGGCCACATGCCCGGGGACGGTAACGCACTTCGCGGCCGCGGCGCGCGGCGCTCCCTTCAGCACCGCACGTCCCTGGGACACACTCGCGGGTGATGAGCGAGGCCCCCTCCCCCCCGCGCAACGTGCTCTTCGTGTGCAGCCGCAACCAGTGGCGCAGCCCCACGGCGGAGCAGCTCTTTCGCCGGCACCCTGGGCTCTCCGTGCGCTCCGCGGGCACGAGCGCGGGCGCCCGCCGACGGGTGAGCTACGACGACCTGCGGTGGGCCGACGTGGTGCTGGTGATGGAGTCGAAGCACGCGTCGCGGCTGCGCGCAGAGTTCGGCGCGGCCCTGGGTGACCTGCCGATCCGCGTGCTGGAGATCCCCGACGAGTACGGCTACATGCACCCCGAGCTCGTCGAGCTGCTGCAGACCGCGGTGCCCGCGGCCCTTGATCTCCCGTAGCCCACGCGCGCGGGGGAGCTTCGTCGCCCTGGCGTCGAACGCTTGACCGCGAGGGGGTGATTCGTTGATCTCCCGCGGGTGGAGATCGTGCCTCCCGATGACGCGGGCGCTCGCGCGGCCGAGGCGTCCTGGGCGCTGGTCGCCGAAGGGAGCCTCGACGCCGCGCGCATCGCATCGCTCTTCGACACCGCCGGGCTCGCGACCGAGTCGGCCCCCTGGCACGCCGAGGCCGCGCGTCGCGCCCACGCCGAGGGCCGCCATGCGGAGGTCGTCGCGCACATCGGCGGGGTGATCGACGGCGCCCTGGAGCCCGAGGAGCACGCGTCGCTGCACCTGCTCGCGGTGGGGGTCCTTGAGGCGCGCGGGGACCTCGCGGGGAGCCTCGACGCCGCGCAGCGCGCCTTCGCGCGGGCGCCTGCGCGGTCGGAGCCCTGGTTCCGCGGCGCGGCCGCGATGATCGTGAACGCCTGGCGGCTCGGGCGGCACGACGCGCTCCAGGGGGCGGCCGCGGCGCTCGACGCGGCGCTGCGCGCCGAGGCGGGGGACGCGCGGGTCTTCGGCCTCTCCAGCGCGGTGCTGCCGCTGCTGCGCGCCGGGCAGGTGGCCCTCGCGGGCATGGTGCTCGCGCGCATGGAGTCCGTGCCGGCCGAGGAGCGCCCCCGCGACGGCGAGGCGAGGCTGCACGCCGCGCGGGCGCTGCGCGCGGGCTTCGAGGGGGACCCGTGGCGCTTTCGCGAAGACAGCGAGGCGGCCGCGCGGGGCTACCGACGGCTCGACGAGGCGAGGCTGGCGATGATCCACGAGACCAACGCGGCCTTCGGCGCGACGCAGCTCGGGCAGGGCGAGCACGCGAGCGCGCTGCTGCGGGCGGTGCGCGATGAGGCCACGGGCCTCGGTCTGTTGCGCGCCGTGGCGGTGGCCACGCACAACCTCGGCCCGGCGCGGCTGCTGTGCGGGGACGTGGAGGGCGCCCTCGCCGCGGAGCGCGACGCGGTGGTGATGGCCGACGTGCTGGGTGACCCCGCGCTGGGCGCCATGTCGCGGGCCTACCTCGCGCGCATCACGCTCTGGGCGGGGGACCCCCGCGAGTCCCTGCGCCTCGCCGACGAGGCCCTGACGGGCATGGGCGCGAACCCGGGCGGTCGGGTGTTCGTGTGGGCGACGCGGGCGCGCGCGCGCCTCACGCAGGACGACCCCGTCGGCGCCGCGGAAGACCTTCGCCGCGCCGATGAGACCCTCGCGTTGCTCGGCGCGGTGGAGGAGGGCGAGTCAGAGCTGCGCCTCGCGCGGGCGGAGCTCGCCTCGGCGCGGGGAGAGCCCGAGGCCGACGCCCGCTGGGACGAGGCCCGCGCGTGGTTGGGCACTCGGGCCGCGCGGCTGCCCGAGGCGCTGCGCGAGGGCTTTCTCGCGCACGTCCCCGAGCACGCGGCGATCGCGCGGGGGCCGCACCGCCCGTGGCGCGACACGCGCCGCGCGCTGCCGTAGCGTGCGCGGGTGAAGCTCACGGGCAAGACCGTCTTGATCACCGGGGCCTCGTCGGGCCTCGGTCGCGCCCTCGCCGTCGCCCTCGCGGCCCGCGGCAACACCATCGTCGCCACCGCGCGCCGCGCCGACCGCCTCGCCGCGCTGCGCGAGGAGATCACCCGCGCGGGCGGTCGCTGCGTGGACCTCCCCGGCGACGCCGCCGACCCCGCGGACGTCACCCGCGTGCTCGACGAGGCGCGCCGCGCGGTGGGCCCCATCGACGTGGCGGTGCTCAACGCGGGCGGCGGGCGCCCCCTGCGCATGGTCGAGGCCTCGGCGGCCGACGTGCTCGCGGTGATGCGGATGAACTACGACACCTTCGCGAACTACCTGCTCCCGCTGCTGCAGGAGATGCGCGGGCGCGGCGGGGTCATCGCGTACACGGGCTCCCCCGCGGGGTACTTCGGCCTCCCGCTGTCGGGCCCCTACAGCGCCGCCAAGGCCGCGGGGCGCACGCTGCTCGACGCGTGCCGGCTCGAGCTCGTGGGATCACCCCTGAAGCTCGTGGCGATGTACCCCGGGTTCACGCGCACCGAGGGGCTCGACCCCGACGCGGTGCCGGTGCCCGCGCTGCTCATCGAGTGCGACCGGGCGGTGCGGGAGATGATCCGGGCGATGGAGTCGGAGCGGGCACACGCGATGTTCCCGAAGCGCATCTGGGCGCTCATGACCCTGGCGCGCGCGCTGCCGGAGCCCGTGCGCCGACGCGTGCTCGCGCGCTTCGCGGTCTGATCGGGGTGGCGTCTGCTCAGTGCGCGGCGGGCGCGGCGGGCGCGGCGGGCGCGGCGGGCGCGGCGGGCGCGGCGGGCATGCGCGCGGCGGCGGGGATCTCGCCGGTGAGCGCGTTGAGGAAGGCCACGAGGCGCTCGACCTGCGCTGTGTCGAGCTCGCGGCCGAGCTGGTAGCGCCCCATCACCCTCACCACGTCGGGGAGGGTGCGCTGCGTGCCGTCGTGCAGGTAGGGCGCGGTGAGGGCGACGTTGCGCAGCGTGGGCACCTTGAAGAAGTGCCGGTCGCTCTCCTGGTGGGTCACGTTGAAGCGGCCGTTGTCGGCCTCGGTGAGGTGGCCGCGGTCGGTGAAGTAGTTCCGCACGAGGCCCATCTTTTGGTACATCGCGCCGCCGATGTTGACCCCGGCGTGGCACGCGGTGCAGCCGAGGGAGACGAACTCCGCGAGGCCCGCGCGCTCCTGGGCGTTGAGCGCGTCGCGCTGGCCCTGGAGGTAGCGGTCGAAGCGCGAGGGGGTCACCAGGGTCATCTCGTAGGTCGCGATGGCGTCGCGCACGTTGCCATCGGTGATCCCGTCGGCGGGGTACGCCGCGCGGAACGCTTCGACGTAGGTCGGATCGCGCCCCAGGGTGGCCACCGCGTTGGGCCAGGTGTTGCCCATCTCCTTGGGGTTCGTCACGGGCCCCCCGGCCTGCTCGGTGAGGTTCGCGGCGCGGCCGTCCCAGAACTGCACGAAGTTGAAGCGGGCGTTGAGCACCGTGGGCGAGTTGATGGGGCCGACCTGCCCGTTGATCCCGAGGGAGGAGACCCGCGCCTCGGCGCCGCCCTGGTCGAGGGAGTGGCAGCTCGCGCAGCTCACGGTGTTGTTCCCCGAGAGCTGGGTGTCGTGAAAGAGCCTGCGCCCCAGGGTCACCTTGGCCTCGGGCAGCGCGCCCACCGCGGGCAGCGCCTGGAACATCCCCGTCGGCGGATCCCCCGCGGGGGCCGCGGTGTTCGCGGTCGGCCGCGGCGCGTCTTCTCGCCGCTTGCACGCGCCTGCCATCACCGACGCGACCAGCGTCGCCATGATCAAGCCCCCTGTGTGCCAGGTCTTCATCGTCACTCCTCTTCTCTCATCGGGATGGATGCTGCATGGGGGCGCGGGGTTGCAAGCTCAATCCCCGCGGCGCGCCCAGGTGCCGAACACCTTGTCCCAGATCGGCAGAAAGCCGGCGTAGTTGCCCCGCACCCGCGCGTGGTGGAGGTCGTGGTGCTCGGCCCCCTCGCTCCCCGGGATGAGCCGCGAGGGTGACCACGGCAGCGCGTATCCGCAGTGGCCCTCGGCGGCCTCCCACTGCCGCACGACGATCCACGCGAAGATCGTGGTGAGGTGCGAGCCCAGCAGCAGCGGCCCGAGGATCATCAGCGACCCGGTGAGCACGAACTCCGCGGGGTGCATGTAGTGCCCGGTGATGGCCCACGGGGTGTAGATCCGGTGGTGCACCGAGTGGATCCGCTTGAACAGCCACCCCTGGTGCAGCGCACGGTGCATCCAGTAGAACAAGAAGTCGTCGACGTAGAGGAACAGCGCGACCTGCCACGCGAGCTCCCACGGCGACGGCCCGGGTGCCCCCACGCGAAAGCCCGAGCGCGCGATGAGCGGCCACGCGAGCGTTGCGACCGCGGTCATCGCCGCGTTGTTCACGATCCAGCGACCGACCGAGGGCACGAGGAGGGTCTGCGCCCGGGGCCGCCGGGACTGCAGGCGGTAGGGCGCGGCCCACGCAGGCTCGCGCCACGCGATCCACGTGAGCGGCAGCGCGAAGAGCAGAAAGGCCCCCATGCTCACGGCCGTGGTGCCGAGCAGAAAGGGCAGCGCCCGGGGGTCGCGCCACGCGTCGAGGATCGCCGAGAGCAACGCGCGCATTCCACCGCACTCCGTCGTGGGGTGGCAATTCTCCGCGGCGACGCGCGGTGTGGTTTTCGTGTACCCATGCGCGCGCTGCGATGACCAACGTGCTCGGCGACGTGATGGCGCTCGGCTGCGCCCTGGTGTGGGCCGTGGCGGTGACCCTCTTTCGCCGCCTGCGCGACGTGCATCCCGTTGCGCTGAACCTCTTCAAGAACGCCGTGGCCGCGGCCCTGCTGCTGCTCACCATGGCCGCCCTCGGACTGCGCTTCGACGCCCACCGCACCGCGCTGGACTGGCTCCGCCTCGCGGGCAGCGGGGTGCTCGGGCTGGCCGTGGCCGACTCGCTCTTCCTCGCCGGGTTGCGCGGGGTCGACGGCTCCGTCGCGGCGGTGGCCGACACGGCCTACGCGCCCACGGTGCTCGCGCTCTCGACGCTCTTTCTCCACGAGACCCCGCGCGCGGGCATGCGCAGGGGCGCGCCCATGGTCATCGCCGGGCTGCTGCTCGTGGCGTGGCGGCGGGCGGGGCAGCGGGCGGTGGACCCGCGCTCCCTGGCGCTGGTGGTGGGCGGCGTGATGACCACCGCGGTGGGCGTGGTGCTGGCGAAGCCCGCGCTGGGGCGGAGTCACCTCGTGGAGGCCACCGCGGTGCGCCTGCTCGCGGGCACGGCCGCGCTGCTCATCGCGCAGGGGGTGACGGGGCGCATGCGCGAGGCCCTGGCGCTGTTCACCCCGCAGCCCGCGTGGCGCGTGGCGGTGCCCGCGACGGTGCTGGCGACGTACCTTTCCATGCTGCTGTGGCTGGGCGGGATGAAGTACGGCACGGCGTCGCGGGCGGCGCTGCTGAACCAGTCCGGCGCGGTGGTGTTGCTGGTGCTGTCGTGGCGCGCGGGGGAGGTGGTCTCGCCGCGGCGGTGGCTGGGCGCGGCGCTGGCCATCGCGGGGGTCGTCGTGGTGCTCACGCGGTGATCGGGTTGACCGCGGGGGACCATCGCGGTCAGAGATGGCGGTGCCCGGTCGGTGACGAATTCGTGCGTCGATGCGCCGCGAAGGACGTCTGCCCTGGTGAAGGAGCTGTGACGACCATGACGATGAACCCCGACGAGGTCCGCGCGAACGTGCGGGCGCACTATGGACAGATCGCCGAACAACCCGCGGACTGCTGCGGCCCGGTGGGCTGCTGCGGGCCGAACCCCGACGCCTCCCTCGCGCTGGGGTACTCCGCCGAGGAGCTCGCGGCCGTGCCCGAGGGCGCGAACCTCGGCCTCGGGTGCGGGAACCCGCAGGCCATCGCGGCGCTGCGGGCGGGCGAGACCGTGCTCGACCTCGGCAGCGGCGCGGGCTTCGACGCGTTCCTGGCCGCGCGGCAGGTGGGCACGCAGGGGCGGGTGATCGGCGTCGACATGACCCCGACGATGATCGAGAAGGCCCGCGCCAACGCGGCGCGCGCGGGGCTCACGCAGGTGGAGTTTCGCCTCGGCGAGATCGAGCGCATGCCCGTCGAGGACCGCACGGTGGACGTGATCCTCTCGAACTGCGTGCTCAACCTCGTGCCCGAGAAGGCCCAGGCCTTTCGCGAGGCGTTTCGGGTGCTGAAGCCCGGCGGGCGCCTCGCCATCAGCGACGTGGTGCTCACGGGCGAGCTCCCCGACGCGATGCGGGCCCGCGTCGACATGCTCTCGGGGTGCGTCTCGGGCGCGGCCTCGGTGTCGTCGCTCGAGGCCATGCTCCGCGACGCGGGCTTCGAAGACGTGCGCGTCGCGCCCAAGCCCGAGAGCCGCGCGTTCATCTCCGCGTGGTTCCCCGGCACCGGCGCCGAGGACTACGTCGCCTCCGCGGTCATCGAGGCCCGCCGCCCCCGCGCGAAGCTCCCGTGCTGCGCGCCGGCTTGCTGCGACTGACCATGACCCCGCCGCAGGAGTGGCGCGCGCTGGAGGCGACCCTGCGTCCCTTCATCGCGCGGCGGGTGGCGACGCCCGCCGACGTCGACGACGTGCTGCAAGAGACCTTCACCCGGGTCCACCGCGGGGCCTCGCAGGTCGCCGACGACGAGCGCTTCGGGCCGTGGGTCTACCGCGTCGCCCGCAACGCCATCGCCGACCACCACCGCATGCGCGCCCGCCACCCCGTGCGCGGCGACGACGTCCCCGAGGTGCCCGAGGTACGCGACGAGGAGCGGGTCTTCACCTGCCGCATCGACGAGCACATCAGCGCGATGGTCGAGATGCTCCCCGAGCCCACCCGCACCACGCTGCGGCTCTCGGAGCTCGAGGGGCGCTCCCAGGCCGACATCGCCCGCGCCCTCGGCGTGCCGCTGACCACCGTGCGCTCCCGGGTGCAGCGCGGGCGTGCGCGCCTGCGAGAGATGGTCGAGGCGATGTGCGCGGTGGAGGTCGACGCCCGCGGGCGCCTCGTGTCGTGTGATCACCGCGCCGACGGGTGCTGCGGCCCCGCCCGCGACGAGGTGTCGCATGCCCCCCCTGGCACGGGGTGTGAGAGAGGGGAGCGCATGATCCTCCGACGCAGGTACTCCACCCTGGTCCTCGGGCTGGCGCTCGGTGTCTCTGGCGCGGTCACCGCGCGGGTGCGCCCGGCCCTCGCCCAGCAGACGGCGGCCTACACCACGCGCGGGGTGATTCGCACCGTCGCCGCCGACCGCCGCAGCGCGCGCATCGCGCACGAGGCGATCCCGGGCTTCATGAACGCCATGACCATGACCTTCACCGCCCGCGACGCGGCGCAGCTCCAGGGGCTCAACCCCGCCGACCGCGTGACGCTGCGCTTCACCGCGACGCCCGAGGGGCAGCTGCTCATTGACACCATCTCGCGCGCGCCCTGACGCGCCTCAGCGCTCGCGCCGCGCCGTGGCCGTGCGCTCCACCACCGCGAGGCGACGGCCCGCGCGCACCAGCCGCGACCAGCGGCGCGGGAGCAGGGCGTTGGCGAGCTCCAGAAAGCTCTGGTCGTGCATGACCGAGAACCCTTGCGCCGCAAGGGCTTCGCGCATCGTCGGGGGGTCGAAGCCCAGGCGAAAGGGCTCGCCCACGATTCGCACGGCGGCGTTCGCCGCGGCCGCCAGCACATCGGGGCGCTCGACCATGGCGCGCTCGAAGTAGTTGAACGCCAGCCGTGAGCCCGGCGCGCTGTACGTCGCCACGGCGGCGAGCGTCGCGTCGAAGGCCGCGGGGGTGAGGTACATGATCACCCCTTCCCAGAGGGTGAGCGTGGGCGCCGTCGGGTCGTGACCGAGCGCCGCGAGGCGGGCGGGCAGGGCAGACATCGGCGCGCGCTCGAAGTCCCAGGAGAGGTACCGCGTCGAGGGCGCCGGGCCGAAGCGCGCGCGCTTCTCGGCCTGCGTCGCGGGGTGGTCGACCTCGAAGAAGGCGCCGTCTGACAAGGCATCACCGAGGCGATGCGCCCGCGCGTCGAAGCCCGCGCCGAGAATGACCACCTGCCGACCGCCGTCGCGCCCGAAGGCCCGCAGCGCGTCGTCGAGCGCGCGGGTGCGGACCTGCATGTAGAGGGTCCACGGCAGCGCGGGGAGCAGCGCGCCCTGGACCAGGGCTCGGAGGGGCGCCGGGGCCGCGGTGAGGGCGCCCAGGGCCTCGGCGCCGAAGCCGTTCAGGGCGCGCGCGGCGTAGGGATCGGTGACGAGGCGGGCGTCGTCGGGGAGCAGGGGCGCGAGGGCCCGCGCGGCGGCGACGATCTTCGCGGTGACGCTCGCTCGACCGTCTTTCATGGCGCGCTCCGCAGCGCGAGCACCACCGCCTGCGCGAGGAGGATCTTCGCGATCATCGCCACGGGGAACACCGCGGTGTAGCCCTCGTTCGCGCGCTCGCCCGACTGCTCACACGCGAAGGCCAGGGCCGCGGGCTGGGTCTGCACGCCGGCGATCATCCCGAGGAGCACGGGCGTGGGCAAGCCCAGGCGCCGCCCCGCGAGGGCCGTGGTGACGGCGACGGCGACGGTGATCGCGAGCCCCGCGGCCATGCCCGACAGCGCGTCACCCGAGCGAATGGCGGCGGCGAAGGCGCTGCCCGCGCGTGTGCCGACGCCCGCGAGAAAGAGCACCACCCCGAGCTGCCGCAGCGTGAGGTTGGCGCCGAAGGGGATGGACCACACCAGCGACCCCGTGCGCCCCACGCGCCCGAGGATCAGCCCCACGACGAGCGGGCCGCCCGCGGCGCCGAGGCGAAAGCTCCCGCCCGGCGCGGGGAAGGGCACCGCGCCGAGGGCCACGCCCAGGGCCACGCCGAGCCCGAAGGTGAGCACGTCGATCTCGCTGAGCGCGCGGAACGAGTCGCCGAAGAAGCGCGACACGGCGTCCATCTGCGCGCGCGGCGCGACCACCCGCACGCGGTCGCCGAGTTCAAGGGTGAAGTCGTCATCCGCGAGGAGTTCCACGTCTCCGCGGCGCACGCGGGTGAGCGTGGCGCCGAGGCGCTCCTGCAGCTCCAGGTCGCGCAGGGGGCGGCCCACCACCGCGGGGTTCGAGACGAACATCCGTCGGTAGTCCACCTCGCTGCGATCGAGCTCCAGCGCCTCGGGGGAGGCCTCGCCGAGGAAGGCCACGGCGCGCGCGACCTCGTCGGGGCTCCCCACCACGGTGACCAGGTCGTCGCGCTGAAGGACCCAGAGGTCGTCGACGAGGCGGGTGTGCCCGTCGCGCCGCACGCGGCCGAAGACCACGCTCCAGCGTTGGTGCCGCGCGAGGGCCTCGGCGGGCGCGCCCACGGCCTCGTCGCGGGTGACGCGGACCGTGCGCGTCTCGATGCGACGCTCCGTCGGGGTGAGGGAGGGCGTGCCCTCGTCGTCGCGACGGCGGGCGATCCTCGCGAGC
>JBILLI010000940.1:0-2792 GCA_044376155.1 Polyangiales bacterium | reverse complement strand
GACCTGCCCGTCGACGCGCGTCCATCACTGGACATCGCGCTCCAGAATGCGCGCCTGAGCCTCCCCGCGCCGCCGAGCGCTGGGTTCTTTGCGGTGCTCGACGCCGCGCGGGAGCTGGGCAGCGGCGTGGCGTCGTGGCCGCGCCTGCGGGTGTTGGTCCTCGTGCGCGGACCCACCGACGCGGCCGACGACGACGTGGTGCTGGAGGTGAAGGAGGAGGGAGACACGATCACCCCGGGATCGCTCCTCCCCGGCGTGTGGTGGAGCAGCGTGCCGCAGCGCATCCTCGCGGCGCGGGGGCTCTGGTCGCGGGAGGGCGCCGACCCCCTCTGGGGCGCAGGCACCTGGGTCGGTGTGCCCGTGCAGATGCGCGCCGAGCGTGAGGCGCACAAGACCGTGCGCGTGGAGCGCATGGTCGGCGCGGAGGGCACCGTCGACTCCCTGCGAGCCCTGGCCCGCACGCTCGGGGTCTACCTCGCCCGCGCGCACGCCCGACCGCTGCCCGACGGCGCCCGGGTGACGCACGCCATCGCCGCGGTGATCGCCCGCGACCCCGCGGGGTTTGCGCGCGAGCAGTCCGAGGTCAGCGCGGCCTACGCGACGCAGGTGGTGGCCGACTGGTCCCATCTCCGTCGCGCGCTCGCGACCCGGGGACCGGTCCTGGGCGTCCCCTCGTCGGAGGAAGACCGCCCGCCCGCCGACCTCCGCGCGCTGCTCGCCCTCGACAACATCCCCGACGCAGGAGCCTCGCCGTGAACCGCATCGCCCTCGCCGCGCTGACCCTGTTCGCACCGTCGGCGTACGCGCAGACCGCCACCGACGCCGGCACCCGCGGGGCGCGCTGGGGACAGTGCGAGGCGCCGGCCTCGACCCCCGCCGATCGGCCCTACGACCCACCTGGCGGCGCTACCCGCGCGGGCACCACGGGCTACTGCGTGGGCGTCGGGATGGAGCTCTTCACCCAGTACGCGCTGCGGCTCACCAACACCGACGCGGGGGACACCGAGTGGTTCCACGCCTTCGAGCTCACCCGCGGTCACGCCGCGATCACTGGACAGTATGGTCCGGTGAACGGGCGCTTCGTGTTCGAGGCGGTGCGTTCGGCGAGCGAAGGCGCGCTCCTCGGGGTGGCGGGCGACAGCCTGGTGATGCGCGTGCGTGAGGCCTACGGCGAGTGGAACGGGCTTCGCGGCGGCGACACCCGGGGGCTCGAGTTTCGCGCGGGGGTGATCCCGACGCTCACCATCCCCGAGATCGAGGGCACGTGGCGACTGCGCGCGGTGTCGCCGACCCCGCTCGAGGTCACCGGGCTGTCGGCCCCCGCGGACCTCGGGCTGACCCTGCGCTACCGCCTCCCGCTGCACCTCGGATGGGTCGGCGCGGGGGTCTACAACGGCGACGGCTACGCGCTGCGCGAGCTCAACCGCGGCAAGAACCTCGAGCTCGCCATGGCGGTGCACCCCTTCGCCACCGTGCGCGCGCTGGCGCCCCTCACGGTGATGGGTTCGTACGTGATGGGCTCGTCGGGCACGGGGCTCGCGCGCGCCGACCGGGTCAGCGCGGGGCTTCTCTGGCAGGGCGAGCGGGTGCGGGGAGGGGCGACCTTCACCTGGGCCTGGGGCGTGGGCGACGACGGCGCGCGCACGTCGTGGATGCTGGAGGGCTTCGTGCAGTCCGAGCCCGTGCGGCGGCTGCTGCTGGGCGCGCGGGTGGTGCGCTGGGTGCGTGACGACCGCGTCGACACCGACCACCTCACCACGGTGGTGGCGACAGCGGGGGCGCGGATCTCCGAGCCCTTCGAGGCGCTGCTGGCGGTGGAGCGAACGATCCCGGGCGCGCGCGCGGTGCAAGCGCTGCCGGGGAGTGACCGATGGGAGATCCGCGCGGTGACCCGCGTGGCGTTCTGAGCGAAGGAGAGCCATGAAGCAGATGCGATGGATGTGCTGGGCGCTGGTCCTGGCGGCGTGCTCCGAGGCCAGGGCCGTGGCCGACGACGCGAGCGCCGCGGATGTCGTGAGCGCGAGCGACGTGGTGCGCGCCACGGACGTGGTGACCGCGAGCGACGTGGTGACCGCGAGCGACGTGGTGCGCGCGAGCGACGTGGTGAGCGCGAGCGACGCGGGCGCGGCGGGGCGCGCGGTGATCAACGAGGTGCGCGCGAGCGGCGAAGACTGGATCGAGCTCTACAACCCCGGCGCCGCGCCGGTGGACCTCGCGGGCCTCGGCGTGACCGACTCGGACAGCGCCGACGGCGTCACCGCCCGCATCGCCGACAAGGTGGTCTTCCCCGCGGGCACCACGCTCGGACCGGGCGAGTACCTGCTCGTCGTGGCCGACCTCTCGACCCCGGGGATGGGCCCGCAGACCATGTGCCTCGCCGATGCCGGGCCCATGCGCTGCTTCCACGCCGGCTTCGGCATCTCCTCCAGCCGCGGTGAGACCCTCCACCTGCTCGACGCCATGGACCGCCCCCTCGATCGCGTCGCCTTCCCGGCCGACGGCGACGCCGGCGTGCCCGCGGGGCAGACCTGGGCGCGCCTCCCGAGCGGCGGCGCCACGTGGGGCCGCGCGGTGCCGACGCCGGGTGCGCCCAACCGCACGCCCTGAGCGCGCCGCGCGCGACCTTCAACAATTGGGTGCGGCTCCTTTGCTGTCGTGTCGCGCGCCACTTCTTGCGAGGCCGCGGTGGTGGCCCTCATCCCCCAACCCCTTCTCCCGCCGGTGATCCGGCAGGAGAAGGGGAGCACACAACACTCCCATCCCGCGCGCCTCTTGCGACGCTCCCATCCCGC
>JBILLI010000939.1:0-2798 GCA_044376155.1 Polyangiales bacterium | reverse complement strand
GCGGCCCCATGAAGCGAACGCCGCGCACGCTGTGGAATCTCCTGTCTCCGACCTGGCAGGGCTTCGTTCGCCAGGCCGAGGCGTTCGAGGGCGAGACGCCGACGACGGCCGAGCTCAAACGCGCGTTCGCAACAGCGACCTTCAGCCTCGGCACCCTCGACGGCGGCGAGGCCGAGCTCGATCTCGCGCCGCTCGCGTGGTTCCCCGCGCTCGAGGAGCTGCGGGTCTACGGTGGCGTCTCGCTCGCGACGCTGCCGCGCTTGCCGCGCCTGACGAAGCTGAGCGCGGAGGCCTCGGCGATGCCCCGGCTCGCGGAGGCGACCTTCGTCCCGCTCGCGCGCCACGCGTCGGCGTATCGCGGGCTTCGCTGCCTCGCGGAGGTGACCGTCGAGACGGGCTGCGGGATCGATCTCGCAGCGCTCGTCCATCTGCCTGCGCTGCGCCGCCTGCGCGTGGTCGACGGGCCCGAGCGCCAGGTCCCGGCGCTCGCGGGCCTCGGCGAGCTTCGCGAGCTCGATTTGTCGTACGCGTCCGTCGCGTCGCTCGCGCCGATCGCGAAGCTGACGAAGCTCGAGAAGCTGAGCCTGTTCTGCTGCGCGCGCGTCGTCGATCTGACGCCGTTGCGCGCGCTGGCGCGCCTGCGGTCGCTCGATCTGAACTCGACCCGGGTGCACGACCTGTCGCCGCTCGCGGGCCTCGCGTCGCTGCGCTCGCTCGACGTGAGCAGCACGCGCGTGTCCGATCTGTCGCCACTCGTGGCGCTCGACTCCCTTACCGCCTGCGAGACGCCGATCCGCGATCTCGCACCGCTCGCATCGCACACGGAGCTGACCCAACTCGATCTCCGCGGCACGGACGTCATCGACGTTCGACCGCTGCACGCGCTGCGCCGCCTGGCGCACGTGAACCTCGCGGAGACGTCCGTGTCGTTCACCGAGGTTGAAGCGCTCGCCGCGGCGTTACCCGCGGCGACGATCGCGGGCCCACAGCGGCCGCTGGCCCACTTTCCGGGCGAGTTCGAGGCGTCGTTCTACGAGGTGGTGAAGTCGTTGTTCGACGCGGGCCGGATCCTGCGCAGCGCGGGCGATATGCTGATCTGCGAGAACCGTGTCGGCCGGCCCGCCGACTGGTCGTACGCGATCCAGCGGATGACTTTCGAGCCGGAGGCGAAGCTGTGGACGCTGTGGCTCGACGTCTACGGGACCGAGAGCAACCTCGAGCTGTGGGAGCCGCGCGACGTTCGCGTCGGCCCGAACGAGTTCACGATCGGTGGCGCGCGCGAGATACGGGGCGGCGGCGGCGAGCGCTGCGCGGTGAACGCGCGGACGGCCTTTCGGCTGGCCTGAGATTCGCGACGGCCATCTCGCGCCGCGCACCGTCGGTGGGCGTCACGGCGGGGGGCGCGTCAGCCCGCGAGCTCCGCTGCGATCTTCACCCGGAGGGAGTCGACGCGCTCGGCCACCCGGTCGACGTGCAGGTCGGTGAGCTCACCGCCCCCAGGCCCCTCGACGCCCCACAGCGCAAGATACTCGCCGAGGCGCTGCGGCGCGCCGAAGAGACGCGCGACGTGATCGAAGACGCGCTCGTCTCCTTCGGTCGTTGGGTGCTCGTGAAAGTCTTCGACGACGCCGCCGCCGCGCTCGACGGTCGCCACGACAACCCCGTATGGCGCGACCTCCTGGCGCGCGCGGGAGGCCCCACGCTGCGCCTCAGCGCGCGCATGCTCTACGTGGCCCTTCACATCGCCGCCCACGACAAGCGCATCACCGATGAGGCGTGGCGCAACCTCGAGCCCGGACGCAATGAGCTGCTCCTTCCGCTCGGCGACGAGTCGGCGATGCGCCGCGCGGCCCAGCACGTCACGGCGATGAAGCTCACGCAGCGCGCGACGCGGGCCTACGTGGCCTCGCTGCGCGCGGAGCAGGGCGAGGCCCACAAGGCGCGGCTCACGCCCGCGAGGCTCACCGCGCAGGTGCGAGGCTTTCGCGAGCGCGTGGCGAACGCCGCGTGGCAGCGGCGCGCCCTCTCGGTCGCGATGAAGGCCGAACCCGACGCGCGCGACGCGGTGACGACGGCGGTGCACCGACTGGCATCGCACTCGATGCCCGTCGAGCGCACGCGGATCCGCCCTTCGCCGCCACCGCCGCCGCCGCTCAGGCCGCACGCGCGACCGCCGCCGCCGGTGCGGTCGATGCCGCCGCGCGCGCCCGAGCCGTCCGCGGCGTCGATGTGCAGGTAGCCGCGACCACCGCGACCGCCGACGCGGCCCTCGACGCCGCCCCCGACGACGTCGTCGAACGCGCGGGCTGCGCGGTGCACCTCACGCGCATGGGCGACCGCTTCGAGGGCGGCACCGACGGGCAGGGCTGCGAGAGCACCCTCATGGGCGCCGCCTACGCCACCAGCGTGGTCGTGCTGCGCGCCAACGGCTTCTCGTCGTGGGATCGCGGGTTCAACGCCGCAGACATGCAGGTGTGGGGCGCCACCGCGGGCCCGTACCTCTTCGCGCGCCGCGTGCCCATCGAGCCGTGGTCCGCCGGCGACCGCTGACCCGCAGCGACGGGTCAGGCGCCGCGCCGCGCCGACGCGCCGGTCCCGAGATGCTCGAACGTCGCACCGCGTTGGAGTTCTTATCCTCGCACGACGGAGATCCAGCGACTGGTGATCGCCTCGCAGTTGCGCGGCTGAGCGCACCGGCGCTGCGTGCGGATCGGCACGGTGCACCTCGCCGCATGCGCCCCTCGAACACGTCACCCGTCAGGGCAGCGTGCGCGTGCGTTCTGGCGCCAGAACGAACG
>JBILLI010000218.1:0-10604 GCA_044376155.1 Polyangiales bacterium | reverse complement strand
CGGAGTCGGCCGACGAGGCCGAGAGCTCCACGGAGAAGTAGCCGCTATCGGCGCATCCGCACGCTGCCGACGCCGAGGTTGCCCGCCTCGTCGCGGGCGCGCAGCGCGAGCACGTGGTCGCCGCCCGCGAGGCCCGCGGGGAGCGCGAGGTCGACGTCCTCGCCGCGCTCGTCGAGCACGCCGTCGGCGCAGCGCACGGGCCGAAACTCGCCGCCGTCGACGCTCAGCGCCAGCGAGAGCACCGCGCTCGCGCCGTCGCGCACCTCGCCGCGGAGACGCCCCGCCTCGACCCGCACGGTCACCACGGGGGCGGTGGTGTCGACCAGCACGGGGTCGCTCACCCGACGGTCGCGGGTCACCACGTCTTCGGGGTTGTCGACCTCGTCCGAGGCCTCGACCTCGACGCGGTACCAGCCCTCGGGCATGCCCTCGGTGGTCCATACGAAGTTCGGCGTGCTGAGCCACTCCTGGTTGCGCAGCAGGGGTCGCCAGGTCTCATCGCCATCTCCCCGAAATCGCAGGCGATATCGCAGCTCATCGCTGTCGGGATTGTCGACCTTCCACGCGACGCGCAGGGGCGGCGGGCGGGTGTCATCGGCCTTGCTCTCGCCGCGCGACGCGGTGACCTCGGTGAGCACCGCGCGCTGGTTCTCGGGGAGGTAGTACACCGTCACCGAGCGCAGCACGGTCGCGGGGTCGCGCGAGAAGCGCGCGCGCACCTGCACGTATCGCCCGCCCGGGGCGCGAATGACCCCGTCGGCGTCGAGGGCGGTCCACGCGCTCCAGGTCGCGTCGGGGAGGTCGTGGTTGCCGCTGCGGGCCTCCCAGTCGAGGGCCCCGACGCCGCGCCAGCGCACCGCGCCCCAGCGCGCGGGGAGGTTCGCGTCGAGCACGCGGCTGGTCCACGAGGCGCCCGCGGGGCGCGGGCCCAGCGCGCGGTAGAACGCGCCGCTGTCGGCCGTGCCGAAGAGCAGCGCGCCGCCCGCGGTGACGAAGGACGTGACGCTGCGCTCGCCTACGTCGAAGACCATGCGCTGCGTGCGGTCCTCGCCCACGGCGAGCACCTGCCCGTTGATCGCGAGGGCGACGAGGGCCTCGCGGCGCGACTCGTCCCACGCGAGGGCGGTGTAGTGCGCGCGGTTGTCGATGGCGATGCGCTCGGCGAAGCCGCCGCTGCGCACGCGCCAGAGGGCGCCGCGACCCGGCCGCGGACGCGCCGCGGTGGGGCCGCCCGGCGTGGGCTGACGCGACGTCACGAGCGTGCGCCTGGGCGGATCGGGGCCCTCGGGGATCTCGTTGGAGATCGCCACGAGGGAGTCACCCGCGACGACCACGCCCTTCACCTCGTCGCCCGTGAGCCGCGCGATGACCCGCGCGCGCCCGGGGCCGCGCACGCCGTAGAGCACCGCCGCGCCGCCGCTGGAGCCGAGCACGACCTCGTTCTCGGGGCCGAGGGTCATCGTCGTGAGGTGCTCCTGCTCGGCGTCGAAGAGCACGGTGGCGTTGTTGCCCGCGGCGCTCGGGTCCACCGCGAAGAGCTTGCCCTCGGGGCCGGTGGCGCAGAGCAGGGCGCGGCGCGAGGCGTCCCAGGTCATGGCCCACACGTGGCGCGCGCCGGGGAGCGCGGCGACCAGCGTGGGGCGCTGCGGGGTGTTGCCCTGCGGCGGGAGCACGCGAAAGACCTTCCCTTCGGGGAGCGTGCCCGCGAAGACCGCGCCGCTGGGGTCGCGCGCGAGGGAGGCCACCACGACCTCGCCGGTCTCGGCGTAGAGCGACACGTCGCGCCCGCGGATGCGGTAGATGCGCCCGTCGACCCCGGTGCCCGCGAGCACCGAGCCGTCGCCGAGGTCGAGCATGGACCACACGCTGCCCACCTGATCGGGCGGGGCCATGCGCTCGGTGTCGACGCCGAGGACCACGGAGCCGTCGTCGATCACGGCCACGCGGTCGAGCTCGCCGCCGTAGAGGTCCGCGGCGGAGTCGAGGGAGAACGAGCGGGTGTTCACGGCCTGCGCGGGCAGGGCGAGCAGCGCGCAGACGCCCACCCCGAGGCCGCCCAGCGCCAGCGCCGCGAGGCGCGCACGGGAGTTGGTCACGAACGCACCTCGCGAACGCGCACCCGCAGGCGATCGCGTCCGATCACGACGCGCCCCACGGGAATCACCGTGCGGCGCCAGTTCATCAACGGCTCGCCGCTCTCGGTGCTCGCCGCGGGACGCAACAGGTCCAGCGCCGACCCCGGCAGCGACTCGATCACCCGACCGCGCAGCGTCACGCCCTGCCCGGGCATGCGCAGCGCCACCACCAGCGCGTCGTTGGGAATGTCCGTGCGCAGGTTGCGAATGAGGTCCCCCACCGACTCGGGCTCAGGGAGCTCCGGCACCGCCTCGGCGCCACCCGTGACCTCGATCTCCGCGTCGCGCCCCTCGAGCTCCCGCGGGATGCGCAGCCGCACGGTGCGCACCTCCTCGGGCGCGCCGTAGCGCCCCAGGGCGACCCGGAGCTCCAGCTCTGCGCCGGGCTCCACCTCGGCCTGCGTCGCGGCCACGCTGCGCACGTACGCGAACTCGCGCGACCAGCGCATCGCGAGCTCGAACTCCACCCCGTCGACGGGCACCACGTCGAAGGCGTTGCCCATCGCCCGCGTCACGAGCTCCCCCGCGAGGCCCGCGCTCACCGCCCGCGACCCGTCGGCGCTGCTGCCCACGTGCGTGAAGCTCACCGGACCGTACCCCCGAAGGTTCACCGTGCTGCGCAGGGTCCACGCGGCGTCGGCGAGGTCTCCCACCGCCGACTCCAGCGCGGTCTCGAGCACCGAGAGCGCGAGCCGCGCGCCGAAGGCACGGTGCGCCGCGACGCGCACGTTCCACTCGCCCTGCGGGATCCCGTCGACCCCGGTGATGCGCACGCGCACGGGCACCGTCGGGGCCGTGGCGCGCTCGTCGACCACCACGCAGCTCGGACGGTCCTGCACCAGCGCGCCGCGCGGGGCCACGGGCTCGGAGATCTTGAACGACCGACGCTCGCTCGCGAGGATCCAGAGCACCCGCGAGGCCACCGCGGGCACGAGGGTCTCGCCGAGGCCCACCATGGGGTGACCGAAGCCCAGCACCCCCTCGTCGCCCGCGCTGGTGACCGTGCCCGTGACCACGCCCGAGATGTCCCCCGACATGATCTGCACGCCCACCGCCGCGCCCGCCTCGAAGCGCGGTGGGAGGTCTGACGGCGGCTGCGACGGCCCCGATCCCCCCGCCTGCACGGGCACGACGTCGTAGGGCGCAAACGCCGCGGTGAGGGCCCGCAGCGCGCGGGCGCCCATGCCCGACACCGACAGCGGCGCGGCCACCGGTGCGAGCGCGCCCCACGCCGTCTGCACCGGATCTCGCTGCGCCACAAGGCTTTCGGCGTATCCCGGGAGCGCCCTGCGCGCGCTGCGGGGCACGAGGTCGACGGGCGTGCCCCACCCCGGCATGAGGCCCGCGGGGGTTCGTCGCGGGCGCTGCAGCTCGGCGCGCATCGACGCGATGGGGGTGACGCCGGCGACGGGGTCGCGGCCGAACTCCCAGCCGTAGGCGTAGGCGCCGATGAGGCGGTCGTTGAGGTAGATCGGGCTGCCGCTCATCCCGCCGACGACGCCCGCGTGGTCGGTCTGCGGGTGTGACGGGCGAATGAGCACGAGGTCCTGCCGCGGGCGGAAGTTGTGCAGCACGTCGATGACCTCGACGTCGAAGCGCTCGGGTCGCACGCCGCGAAACACCGTGAGCCCGTAGCCGCGCATGCCGGGGCGGATCTCGTCCACCGACATGGTGCCCGCGGTCACCCCGCGGGTCTGCGCGAGCAGGGCGCCCGACCCCGTGAGGGCCAGGGCGACGATCACCGACGCGACGGATGCAGCAGGGGCTCTCAACAGGCGCGGGAGGATAGCGGGAGGGTCGGTGCGGGTGTCAACCGACGCGCGGCGGACGCCCCCGTCGCCGGGGCTCGTCGCTCACGCCGCGCAGCGCGTCTTCGGGCAGCCCGAGGAACTCATAGACCTCCGTGCGAAACCCGTACGCCCGCTGGATCTCCGCGAGGAGCTCCCGCGCCTGCGCGGGGTCGATGGGCGGCCGGGGGTGCACCCGAATGACCTTGCGGAGCGCCGTGAGGGTCTCTCCCAGCACCAGCAGGTCGTGCGCGCGTTGGAGAATCTCGATGGGCTTGAGTCCCTCCCGCGGGTCCCGCGTGCCCTCTTCGAGCTCGCGCAACAACCGTGCGCGTCGGCGCTCGGTGCGCCCGTCGCCCGCCACACCCCCCGCGGCGCCTTCGGTGAGCATGCGGTTCAGCTTGCGCGCGGCGCGGCGCTTCTCCACCGCCTCGGGGCTGCCGCGGAGGTTCTGGGCCTGCGTGTCAGACTTCGCCATCTCAGCCGGGGGTGATGAGCTGCAGGTCGAGGCCGCCGGGGTACATGTACGACGTGTACTCCGCGATGCCGTAGACCTTGATGCCAAAGGGCATGGAGCTCGTGGAGCGAATGCGGTGCGCGCCCGACGGCACCGGGAGCGTGTAGATGTCGAAGCCCGACACCGTCTCCATCGTGCCGCGCAGGGGGTTGTTGTCGAGCGTGAGCGCCGTGCCCGTGGGGGTCACGATGTTCATGAAGTTCTGCGGGTACGTGGTGGGCACGTAGAAGTCGTACTGGTTGCGGTACTGCTGCACCGGCACCTCGAAGACCATCGCGGGGTCGCCCGCGCCGGGCGCGCCGGTGGTCGCCGGCCCCTGCCCGATCATGAACTGCGACACAAGGAACGCCCGGGTCCCCCCGACGCGGAAGTGCCGGTTGGTGGCGAACTCGAGCACCTGCCCGGTTCGCAGCGTCTGCGCGGGATGGATCTCGGGGGGATCAAAGGTGATCTGGTTGCCGTCGCTCTGCGACACGATGCGGACCACCGCAGGGTTCGTGGGCCCGCGGTCGCGCAGGGCGGTCACGAAGTAGTCGCGCCCCCAGGTCTCGTTGGGGAAGAGCTGCTCCTCGAGGTGGTCACACGCCACGCGGTTCTCGGGGATGTTCGTGCAGTCATGGCCGACGTACACCGCCACCGGGAGCGACGACTCGATGACCGTGCCCGTCAGGTCGGGCCCGCGGCCCTGCGCATCGACGCGGTCGTCGGCGCTGACGAGTTGCAGCGCGTCGCCAGGCTGCAGCGAGAAGGTCTGGGAGCCCCCCGCGGGGATGGCCGGCACGCCCGGACCGGCGCTCACCGAGGCGGTGGGTCGCACGGTGACGGTGGTGCTCTCGCCGACAACCCCCACGATGGTCACGAAGCCGCCCGCCACGAGGGTCTGCGCGCCGTTGCGGATCACCCAGTTCGGCCACGTCGACACGAGGTAGCGGTTGCGCATCACGCCCTGCGGCAGCAGCAGCGAGGCGTCGTTGGTGAAGGAGTAGTACCCCCCGGCGCGGCTGAAGTTCAGCGGGTTGAACTGGTACGCCGCCACCGGACCGTTGGTCTGCACGTGGTACGCGCCGTTGCGCCGGAACGTCGAGCGCGCGGTGTTGCGCGACGTGCGGCAGTTGAGGTCGCTGCCCCCGCGGCATCCCGGGAAGCTCGGCAGAAACGCGACGAGCTCCTGCACCCACGGCAGGGTCACGGTCTCGATGGCGCCCGGGGCGAGGTTCACGACGCGAGGCGTGCTCAGCGCGCCGCCGGTGATCGTCGCGCGCACCGCGTAGGTCTGCGGGTTCGACAGCACGATGGCGTACTCGAAATTCGGGTCGAGCTGGCTGTTCGCGGTCTGCGTCGGCCAGTAGTCGCACCCGAGGTACGAGCGGCCCGTGGCGCTCTCGGAGCACCGGTCGACGCACACCCCCGAGACGCACATCGCGCCGTTGTCAGGGTTGCAGACAGACCCCGTCTCCCACCCCGAGCCGTCGCCGCGGCAGGACTGCGTGCGGTTGGGCATGGACGGGTCGCAGCGGTTGGTGTTGGGCACACACGCGCGACATCCCACGCCCTGGATGCACATCGGCGCGTCGCCCGAGCACCCCACGCGGTTCACGATCTCGCCCTGGGCGGTGCACTGATACCGCGTGCTGCCCTCGCAGTAGAAGGTGCCCGGGCGACACGTCGGGGTGGTGCCCCCGTCCATCGCCACCCCGCCGCCGCCGCCGTCGCCGGCGATCACGAGGTCGTTGTTGGGCAGGTTGGTGCTGCACCCCATCGCCGCGAGGGCGAGGCCGAACAGAGAAGGAAGCGCTCGCGTCTGCATCCCGCATTACGTACCGCCGTCGCCCGAGGTGCGTCCAGCGGCGCTTCCCTCCGCGGTGCCGACTCGGCGATGATGCGTGGGCGATGCCCCCCATGGACCTCCTCCTTCGCGGCGCCACCGTGGTCACCCTGGACGCCGACGACCGTGTGCTCCTGGGCGACGTGCTGGTGCGAGACGGCCGCATCGCCGCCGTGGGCTTAGGGCTCCCCCTCCCCCGCCCCACGCGCATCGTCGAGGCCCGCGGGTGCGCGGTGGTCCCGGGATTCGTGCAGGCCCACGTGCACCTGTGCCAGACGCTCTTTCGGGGCATGGCCGACGACCTCCCGCTGCTCCCGTGGCTGCAGCGCCGCATCTGGCCCCTCGAGGCCGCCCACGACCCCGACTCCCTGCGCGCCAGCGCCGACCTCGGGCTGTCTGAACTCATCCGCGGGGGCACCACCACGATCCTCGACATGGGCACCGTGCGGCACCACGACGCGGTGTTCGAAGCCCTGCGCGACAGCGGAATCCGCGCGCTCTCGGGCAAGACCATGATGGACTCCCCCGACGCCTACCCCGGCCTCGCGGAGACCACCGCGGCCTCCATCGCCGAGGGCGACGCCCTCTGCGCGCGCTGGCACGGCGCGGCCGACGGCCGTCTCCACTACGCCTGGGCCCCGCGCTTCATCCTCTCGTGCACCGAGGCGCTCTTTCGCGCGGTGGCCCTGCGCGCGAGAGAGACCGGCGCCCGCCTGCACACCCACGCGGCGGAGCACGCCGGCGAGCGCGACGCGGTGCGCGCCCTGCTCGGCCGCGACGACGTCGACGCCCTGCGCGACTGGGGCTTCGCGGGCCCCGACGTGATCATCGCCCACGGGGTGCAGCTCACGCCCGCGCAGCGACGTCGCATGGCCGCTGACGGCACCCGGGTGACCCACTGCCCCAGCGCGAACCTCAAGCTCGGGTCGGGTGTGGCGAAGGTCTCGCGCATGCGCCGCGCGGGGATGATCGTGGCCCTCGGCGCCGACGGCGCGCCCTGCAACAACAACCTCGACGCGCTCGTCGAGATGCGCCACGCCGCGTTGTTGGCCAAGCGCCTGGGCGACACCGCGGCGCTGCCCGCCCGCGAGGTGCTGCGCATGGCGACGATCGACGGCGCGCGGGCGCTGGGGCTCGACCGCGAGGTGGGCTCCATCGAGGTCGGCAAGCGCGCGGACCTCGCCGTGCTGCGCCTCGACGACGCCCACGCCGAGCCCGGCGGCGACGTGTTCTCGCGGGTGGTCTACGCCGCGCAGTCGCGCGACGTGCGGCACGTCTTCGTGAACGGGGTCGCCCTACTGCGCGACGGGGAGCTCACCACGCTGCGACTCGACGAGGTGCTGCCGCGGGCGCGCGCGCAGGCCCGGGCGCTGGTGGCGCGGGCGGGCATCGACGACCTGGTCTGAGCGCGAGCGGTCAGCGCGAGGGCTTCGCGCGCTTCGGGCCGAGCCAGAGCCACGCGGTGATCGCGAGGAGCACGAAGCCCACGGCGATGCCCGCCCAGCCGTTCACCAGCGCCACGGCCACGGCCACCATCGACGACGCCACGGTGAGCGCCACCGCGTCGGACCACCGCATGCGATCCCTCGCCGCGAGGTGCGTGCGGAGCTCGTCGAGCTGCCTGCGCCAGCCGGTGTTGCCGGGCTCCCGGGCGAGCGCGCGGGAGAGCACCTCGGCGGCCTCTTCGTTCGCGCCCTTCTCGCGCAGCACGGCGACGAGGTTGGTGGTGGCCGACGCGAGGCCGGGCTTGAGCCGCAGGGCCTGGCGCGTGGCCTCCTCGGCCTGCGCGAGGTCCTTCTTCTCCAGGGCGGCGTACCCGAGGTTGGCCCAGGCGGCGTAGTTGTTCGGGTCGAGACGAATGGCCTCGCGGGCGATCTGAATGGCCTCGTCGTACTTCTTCGCCTCGGTGAGGATCCACGTGAGGCGCCCGAAGGCCGAGGGGTTCTCGGGCTCCAGCGTGACGAAGCGTCGCGCGAGGGCCTCGGCGCGCTCGAAGTCGCGCACCACGCCGAAGACCCGCGAGGCCACCTCCAGCACCACGCCGTCGTCGGGGGTCATCGAGAGGGATCGCTCCACCCCCTCCACCGCGCGCTCGGGCTCCTTCGCCTCGGCGTGCGCGAGGGCGAGGCGCACGTGGTAGCGCGAGAAGTGCGGCTCCAGCGCGACGGCCTCGGTCAACGCCTTCACGGCGTCACCGTGACGTCCGAGGCACTGCAGCGAGAAGCCCACGAGGTAATGCCCGTACCCGCGGCGGGGCGCGGCGGCGACGCAGGCCTCGGCGGCCTTCAGCGCAGCGTCGTAGTCCCCGGATCCCAGGTAGGCGCGGGCGAGGAGCACCTGGGCCTCGTCGTCGCGGGGGTCGGCCGAGAGGGCGCTGCGGGCCTCGCGCTCGGCGGCTTGAAAGCGGCCGAGGTCCAGGGCGACCTGGGCGCGGCGGCGGTGGCGTTCTGCGATGTCACGCGGCTCCATGCGATCACCCGTTGAGGCCGTGCCGACGCATGTAGTCGGCGATGTCGTCGTATTGCCCCGCCTCGTTGGCGTACTGCGCGTAGTTCTTCGCGGCGCTGAACCACTCGCGGGTGGTGGGCTTGATGCGCGCGCGGGCGCCGTCGAGAAAGGCCATGGTGATGGGCTCCAGCACGCCGGTCTTCATGCTCCGCTCGATGGCAAGCTCGGTGGCGTACTCGATGAGGTGCTCGAGGTCGGCGCCGCTCCAGTTGGGCGTGAGGCCCGCGAGGCGCTCGAGGTCGAGGCCGTCGGCGAGGGGCTTTCCGCGGAGCTTGAGCGCGAGGATGCTCGCCCGCGCCGAGGTGTCGGGCGGCGGCACGAAGAGCACCTGGTCGAATCGTCCGGGGCGGCGAAACGCCGGGTCGAGGTCCCACGGGGTGTTGGTGGCGCCGACGACCAGCACGCGGTCGTTCTTGTTGTTGAACGAGTCGAGCTCCGAGAGGAACTGCGTGATCACCCCGCGCATCCCGCCCGAGACGAGCTTGGCGCGCTGCATCCCGAGGGCGTCGACCTCGTCGAAGAACAGCACCGTGGGCGCGCGGCGACGGGCCTCTTCAAAGACCGCGTGGAGCTGGCGCTCGGAGTTGCCGATCCACATGTCGAGCACCTCGTGCAGCCCCACGGCCATGAAGTGCGCGCCGCACTCGCCCGCCGTGGCCCGCGCGAGAAAGGTCTTGCCGCACCCGGGCGGACCGTAGAACAGCACCCCCCCGCCCACGCGCTTGCCGTAGGCCTTGAACAGCTCCGGGCGCTGAAAGGGGTGCACGATGCGCATGCGAATGCGCTCCTTGAGCTCCTCCAGCCCGCCGACCTGGGCGAAGGTCACGGCCTCGTCCTTCTTGGCCTCCGCCGACTCGCCCTCCTCTTCGGGCGCTTCTTTGCGTCCGCCGAGCGCGTCCCACAGCGCGGTGTCGGCGAGGGCGGGGTCGAGGGCCACGGCGCGCTCGTAGTCCTTGCGGGCCTCGCGGTGCTCGCGGCGACGCTCGCGCACCTTCGCGCGCAGCAGCAGCCCCATCGCGTGGCCGGGCACCCGCTCCAGGAGCTTGTTCACCCGCTGGTGGGCGCCCTCGACGTCCTGCAGCGCGAGGAGGCACCGGGTGGCGCCGACCAGGGCCTCGTCCCCGTGCTGCGGGTCGTCCCCGAGGCGGTCGTAGTGATTCACCGCGGTGCGGTGCTGGCCGGCCTTCTCCAGCGCCGCCGCCACGTGCGCGCGCAGCGGGGCGTTCTCGGGCGAATTCGCCAGGGCGTCGAGGAGCAGCTTCAGCGACGGGTCCAACGGGCGGTCCTGCATCGTGGCGGCGGAGTGTAGCAGCGCGCGGACCTCGACGCGCGCACGCCCTTTCATCGACCGCCCCGGCGCTGGTAGCGTGCGGCGGCCATGCACCACCTCACGCGACGCGAGCTCCTTCAGGGCGCGACGGCGGCGGCCCTCGCCGGCACCCTCGGCTGCAAGAAGCAGAACCACGGGATCACCATCGGGCTCTACCTCTCGCTCACGGGCAACATGGCCGATTTCGGCGTCTCCACCCGCAACGGGGTGAACATCGCCCTCGAAGAGCTCAACGCCGCCGGCGGGCTCCTCGGGCAGCAGGTGCGGGCCGTGGCCGAAGACACCCGCGGCGACTCCAACGAGGCCGCCAGCGCCGTCACCCGGCTCATCGACCGGGAGCACGTCTGCGGGGTCATCGGCGAAGTGGCGAGCTCCCTCTCCCTCGCGGGCGGGCGCATCTGCCAGCGCCGGGGCATCCCGATGATCTCGCCGTCGAGCACCAACCCCGCGGTGACGCAGATCGGCGACAACGTCTTTCGCGTGTGCTTCCTCGACCCCTTTC
>JBILLI010000937.1:0-2804 GCA_044376155.1 Polyangiales bacterium | reverse complement strand
ACGGCCTCGAGACCACCCCCGGCACGCGCCAGTGGGTGCTTCGTGGGACCACCAACGACCTCGCGCTGCGGCGACAGGGCGAGGGACTTCCGGGCGTGCGTCTGAGCACCGTCGAGGTCTCGCCCGCGGACCCCGAGCGCGTGTGGGTGGCGGGCTTCGACGACGCCACGCGCATCCCGCAGGTGTTCCGCAGCGACGACGGCGGCCGCACGCTGCGCCTGCTCGCGCTCACGGGGTCTCTGGGCGACGAGGCCTTCATCGCCGGGGCGCACCCCACCGAGCGCGACACCTTCTGGGTGCGCGCCAACGTGGGCCTCGGGAGCGAGCTCCTGCGCGTGCGCGGCGAGGCCGCCGTGCGGGTGGCGCGCAGCGGCGACGCCATGCTGGGCTTCGCCCGCAGCGACGACGGACAACGGGTCTGGTACGGCACCGTGGCCGAGGGGCTGTGGCGCTCCGACGACGGCGGAGACACCTTCGCCCGGGTGAACCGCCTCTCGGTGTTCTGCCTCGTGCCCCGCGGTGACGAGCTGTGGGCCTGCGGCGACTGGCTCCGCGGCCCCTTCGCGCTGGGGCGCAGCCGCGACGGCGGCGAGACCTTCGAACCCGTGCTGCGCTTCGACGACATCGCCGGCCCCGTGGTCTGCGCGGGCGAGGGGAACGCGAGCTGCGAGCCCCGGTGGCCCACCTTGCGCAGCGACCTGCTCACCCCCACCGCCCGCGACGCCGGCGTGCGTGACGCGGGACGCGACGCCGGGATGCGCGACGCGGGACGGGCGATCGATGTCGGCAGCGCCCCAATGACCCACACCGGCTGCGGCTGCGCCGCACAACCGCGTTCCTCGGGCGTCGCGTGGGCGATGGTCCTGGGGTGGTTGCACTTGCGACGCATTTGCAATTGGCGCCGACGTGAGAAATGCTCTGGGGAATGTCTGGGCGCAAGGTGACGTCGACGGCGGAAGAGGTGCGCAAGGTCATTCGCGACGCGGGCCTGCGGGTGACCGCGCCGCGTGTGGCGGTGATGCTGCGCGTGGAGCAGACGCAGGGGCCGGTGACGCATGCCGAGATCGCCGACGCGCTGGCCCCGCAGGGGTGGGACCGCGCGACGATCTACCGCAACCTCACCGACCTCACCGAGGCGGGCCTCCTGCGGCGCACCGACATGGGCGACCACGTGTGGCGCTTCGAGCTCGCGCCGGCCTCGGCCAAGGGCCACGACACCGGGCTGCACCCGCACTTTGTCTGCAACACCTGCGGCGACGTGACCTGCCTGCCCGACGACGCCATCGAGATCCAGGTGGGCCACGGCGGGCCTCGCTCGCTGCAGGGCCGCGAGGTCGAGATCCAGATCAAGGGGCGCTGCGACTCCTGCGCCTGAACGTTGAACTCGCCCCTCGCGCTCTCGCTGCTGCTCTCGTTGCTGGGCCTCTCGGTGGGTCCCGCGCTGGTCGCGCTCGGCCGCGCCCGGGGCCGCTGGCGCGCCGCGGTGGAGGGCTTCTCCCTCGCCGTCGTGCCCGGCCTCATCGCGCTGCGACTGCTGCCGCACGTGGTCGAGGAGCTCGGGGTCGTGGCCTTCGCCCTCGCCGCGGCGGGGTACGGCACGCTGCGCCTCGCCGACCGCAGTCACCACGGTCACGGTCACACGCACGGCGCGAAGGTGAGTGCGGTGGGCGCGGCCATCGTGATCCCGGCGCTGCTGGCGCACGCGTTCACCGACGGCGCGGCGCTGGCGATGGCCTCGGCCGCGGGGGGGCGCGCGCACGTGGGCCCCGAGCTCGCGAGCGCGCTGGTGCTGCACCGACTGCCCGAGGGGATGTTCCTCGCGAGCGCGCTGGTGCCCGCGCTGGGGTGGCCGAAGACCCTGCGGCGGCTCGGCGCCATGGCCCTCGCCACGCTGCTCGGCGCGGCCCTCGGCGAGTCGCTGCTGCGCGCGGTGCCCGACGCGGTCTTCGACGGGGTCATGGCCTTCGGGCTCGGCGCCATGCTCCGCCTCGCGCTGCACACCCACGAGCCCGAGCCCGGGACGGTCGCGGGGAGACGCGCGGCGGGGGCGGCGTTTCTCGTGGGGGTCGCCGCGGTGGTGCTGATCCCGGATCCGCAGAGCGTGCTGAACGCGTCGCACCCGCAGGAGCTCTCCTTCGCGCGGGCGGTGGTGGCGCTCTTCATCGAGACCTCTCCCGCGGTGCTGCTCGGGGTGCTCGCGGCGGTCGGCGTGCGCGCGCTGCGGCGGCCCTTCCCCGCGGCGTGGCTGGCGGTGTCGGGGCGCGTCGTGCAGGCCGCGCGGGGGGTGGTCTTCGGGCTGCCGCGGCCCATGTGCTCGTGCGGCGCGGTGCCTGTGGCGCGCGGGCTCCTCGCGCGGGGCGCGCCGCTCTCGGCGGTGCTCGCGTTCATCGTCGCCGCGCCGGAGCTCGACGTGGGCGCGGTGGCGCTGGCCACCGGACTCCTCGGCCCGGGGATCACCGCCCTGCGCCTCGGGATGGGTGTGCTCGCGGCGATGGTCGTCGCGGTGGCGCTGGGCGGGTCCGACCCGTCGGGGCGTCCGCACAGCCTGCCGCCCGGCGAAGACGACCCGAGCTCCGCGGCGGACCAGATCGCCTCGTGGTTCGTGCTGGGCATCGTCGCCGCGGCGACGCTCGAGGCCGCCGTCGCGCCGGGGGCGTTGGCCTCCATTTCGCGGGGGTGGTCCTACGCCGGGGCGGTGCTCGCGGCGATGCCCATGTACCTCGCGCCGCACGCGAGCATCCCCGTGGCGGCGGTGCTGATTCACAAGGGCCTCGGCGTGGGACCGGCGGTGTGCTTCGTGATGG
>JBILLI010000938.1:0-2804 GCA_044376155.1 Polyangiales bacterium | reverse complement strand
CAGCGGCTGTCGTCCCGGGGCTTTCGCATGAACACCTCCGACGAGCCTACGCGCACGCACGGGGTCACGTCGGCGATGGTGCGCGGGCGCGACGGCACGATGCACGCGGCGTGGAGCGACACGCGCACGGGCGGCCCGGCGATCTGGTCGGCGCGCGTGCCCTGATCAGCCGCGAAGGAACACCCCGAGGTCGGCCTGCGGCGACACCGCCCGCATGCGCCCCTCGAGCGCGCTCAGGGGTTCGCGCAGGAGGTGCTCCAGCGGCGCGCTCCAGCCGTTCACCACGCGACGGAGCAGCACCGTCGCGCTGAGCTCCGCCAGCGACGTGAGCAGCGCGGCCGCGAGCTTCGCGCTGCCCTTCGCCAGGGGCGCGCCCGACACCTCGGTGAGGGTGAAGCCTGCGCCGCCGGGCACCTCCCACACCCGCGCCCGCACCCGCTGCACGCCGCCGCCGCCGCCGGTGGTGACCCACCCCACGCCCACCACCGCGAGCAGCGCGATGCCGACGACGTTCGACGCCACGGTGCCGGCCATGCTGCCCGCGCGGCCGATCTCGAAGTCCATCACCTGGCCGTTGGCCTCGTAGCCCTGCCACGCGGGCGCGCCGAGGAGCTGCACGAGGATCGTGCAGAGGTCCGCCGCGGAGAGGGGCGAGCGCTGCATGACCCCGGTGCGGCCGTGCCCGCCGCGGAGGCTGAGGTGCACGCGCACCGCGCGTTGGGTGAGGTCGAAGCCCACGTCGGGGGTCACCGCGCCCTGCGCGACGGCGGCGTGAATGAGCTC
Organism: Polyangiales bacterium; assembly: GCA_044376155.1. GTDB lineage: Bacteria > Myxococcota_A > Polyangia > Polyangiales > JAWKRB01. The sequence continues at coordinate 2,021 of JBILLI010000938.1, read as the reverse complement.
CAGGAGCGTGGCCGCGCGCACGTCGGGCTGGGCGATGGCGCGCATCGCGGCGGCCGCGCCGCTGGGGTCGTCGGCGGTCCGCGCGGGGCTCCACGCGGCGTGGCGGAGGTTGGTCGGGATCGCGCCGAGACGGTTGAGAAATTCCGCCAGCGCGAGGGCCACCGGCTCGGGCGCGATGGTCTCCAGCGAGGTGTACCCTTGCGGCGTACCGAGGACCATCGTCGACGAGAGCATGCTCTTGCGGAACGTGAAGCTTGTGAGCGAGGGGTAGGGGATCTCCACGGGGCGATCGCCGTACGCGAGCAGCCGTCGGTCGGTGAGCGCGATGCCGCGGGTGCCGTCGTGGGAGACCGTCTCGTCGACGAGGCAGAGCAGCTCCTCGCCGCTGTCGTGGTCGAGCCAACCCGGCGCGAGGTTCGACGCGACGTGCACCCGCGACGGGATCACCGCGGGCGCCGCGCCGAGCTCGGGCGGGCGCAGGGTCATCGCGGCGAGCTCTCCCACGGGGCCGTGCACGGGGGCGTGCGAGAGGGCGAAGCGCGTCGCGCCGCGGTTCGCCATGGCCACCGCACGGAGCACGTTGAGCATGGCGGTCACGGCGTCGTCGGGGGCGTTCCCTGGGAGGGTCACGGTGCCCGCCGCGGTGACCACGTGCGCGAAGGTGTTGCCCGACTTCGGCACGGGGTGCTGGGTGATGGCCTCGACGGGCACGCGCACGCGCGGCGCGTCGAGGTACAGCGCGCGGTTCGTGAGCAGCATCCCGGTCTTGCCCGACTGCAGGATGGACGTGTCGACGAGGGCGAGGGGCTGCTCATCGGCGCCGACGTTCGCGAAGGTCATCGCGCCCTGGAGCTTCTTCACGGGGATGTCGGGCGCGAGGGAGAGGCCTGCGACGGCCTCGGCGCCCCCGACCACCGCGCGAAGAAAGCTCGGGGTCATCACCCCCGTGGGCAAGGACGGCTGTCGATACATCGCCGCGATGATCCGCGCAGCGGGCGGGCCCTGTCCAACGTCCCGCGACGACGACCCGGGGACGCGAGAAATGAGGTACACCGCGGCGATGCTCGGACTCGTCTCGTCCACCGATCCCGCGTGGGTCGACGTCGCCCTCGGAGACCTCGGCGCGGTGCTCGTGGACCACCTGCACTGCGAGCTCAAGGCTGCTTCCAACGCCACCGCGCTGGTGGCGCGATACCCCATGCACCCGCGCCTCGTGCGGGAGCTCACGGCCCTCGCGCAGGAGGAGCTCTCACACGTGCAGCAGGTGTTCGCGCGGCTGGAGGCCCGGGGCCTTCGCGCGAGCCCGCCCGAGGAGGACGTCTACGCCCGCACCCTCCGCCGCGCCCTCGACGACGGCCGGGGAGAGCCCCTCCTCGACCGCCTCGCGGTGGCGGCCCTCATCGAGGCCCGCAGCTGCGAGCGCTTTCAGCTCCTCGCGACCCACGCGCCCACGGCGGAGATGCGGGCCTGGTACGACGACCTCTTCACCTCCGAGGCGCGGCACCACGTGCTCTTCGCCTCCCTGGCCGAGGACGTCTACGGCGAGGAGCGCGCCCGCGCCCGCATCCGGCTGCTGGCCGCGCGGGAGGCCGAGATCCTTGCGGCGCAGCCGATTCGTGCGCGGGTGCACTGACCGTCACCGCGGGGGCTTCTCACCGACCGTCGAACGTCGCATCCTCCCGCCGCCCTGAGGAGAGACCATGCACCACCACCCCGACCACGCCCACCCCGCGATTCTCGACGCCCTCACCTTCACCGTCGAGGCGCTCTCGGCGCGCGGCGATGACGCGAAGCTCCAGGGCCTCGCCCAGCGACTCTCGCCGTTGCTCAGCGATCACGACACCATCGAGGCCGACGGCCACGCCCTGCGCCGCGCGGTGATCGCCGCCACGGCCCGGGTGAAGGTCGCCGACGCCGCCCTCGACGCGGGCATCGCGGCCTTCGCGAAGGACCTCCTGGCCCTCTCGGGCGGCGCCGCCGACCCCTTGTACCAGGGCTATTTCGTCGATGGCCACGAGGAC
>JBILLI010000217.1:0-10617 GCA_044376155.1 Polyangiales bacterium | reverse complement strand
GGGCGGAGGGTGGTCCGTGGCGCCCGACGGGAAGGGATTCTTCACGAGCCACGTGGGCCCGCAGGGGCAGCTCGTGAGCTTCTACGGCGACAACCACCCCGTGTACGCGGGCTCGGTGGTGAAGGCCATGGCCAGCGCCAAGGACGGCGCGCCCTTCGTCACCGCCCTCTTCGCGGATCACCTCGCGTCGCTCACGCCCGATGAGCAGCCCGCGCGCGACGCGCAGTGGACGGCGTTTCGCGCGTTTCTCGACACGGAACTGATCGCCACCGTGCACGAGGTCAAGCGACTCACCCCCACCATCGTGGAGGTCGTGGTGAAGGCCCCCGCGGCGGCGCGAAAGTTCCTGCCCGGGCAGTTCTACCGCCTGCAGAACTTCGAGCGCTTCGCCCCGCTGGTCGAAGGCACGCGCCTCGCCATGGAGGGCCTCGCGATGACCGGCGCGTGGACCGACCCCGAGAAGGGGCTGCTCTCGGTCATCGGCCTGGAGATGGGGTCGAGCTCGAAGCTCATGGCCACGCTGCGGGTGGGAGAGCCCGTGGTGGTGATGGGTCCCACGGGCGCGCCCACGGAGATCCCGAAGAACGAGAAGGTGCTGCTCGTGGGGGGAGGGCTCGGCAACGCGGTGCTCTTCTCCATCGGCAAGGCCCTGCGCGCCAACGGGTGCGAGGTGCTGTACTTCGCGGGCTACCGCAACCCCGAGGACGTCTTTCGCATGGAAGACATCGAGGCCAGCGCTGACCAGATCATCTGGGCGGCCGACCGCGGCCCCGCGATCACCCCGCGACGGCTGCAAGACAGCAGCTACGTGGGGAACATCCTGCAGGCGATGCTCGCCTACGCCGACGGCGGCCTCGGCCCGCAGCGCATCGCCCTGCGCGACTGCCAGCGCATGATCGTGATCGGCAGCGACCGGATGATGGCCGCGGTGCAGCGCGCGCGCCACGAGATCCTCAAGCCCCACGTGCGCGAGGACCACGTCGCCATCGGCAGCATCAACTCGCCGATGCAGTGCATGATGAAGGAGATCTGCGCGCAGTGCCTGCAGCGCCACGTCGACCCGAAGACCGGCAAGGCCAGCGTGGTCTTCACCTGCTTCAACCAGGACCAGGAGCTCGACCGCGTCGACTTCCCCTTCCTCAACGACCGTCTGCGCCAGGCGGGCATGCAGGAGAAGCTCTCGAACCTCTGGCTGGAGCGACTCCTGAAGGTCGGCGACGTCCCGCGGGTCTGAGCGTCAGCGCCCGCCCATCGCCCGCCCGAGGTCGATGGGCGCGAGCACCTCGTCGCGCCCCACCGCGGGCGGCGTCCAACGGACGAAGTGATCCCCCTCCCAGCGCACCCAGCGGTAGCCGCGGTCGTCGAGGAGGTTGTCGAAGGTGAAGCGCACCGTGGTCGGTCGCCCGTGCGCGCCCACAGCGAGCACCTCGACCTGCAGGGTGCCCGCCGCGACGGTCTCGCCCACGCGAAAGGGCCGCGAGGGGGCGCGCGCGATCTGGCTGACCGTGTCGTGCAGAAAGCCCTCGGAGAGCGTCACTTCGAGCACGCGCATGTCCACGCGCCGCACGCGCATCGTGCCCTGCGTGTGCACCGCGAGGGTGCGGATCGCCCGCGTCGGGGGATGGCCGAGCGCCGTCACGTGCACCGACCCCGCGTGGAGGGCCGCGAGCATGTCGGGTGACGTGAGCGCGATGACCTCGGTCTCGGCCGTGGTGGCGTCGATGGGCAGGCTCGCCGCGGCGCGCGCCACGAGGCCGCCGAACATCCCCTGAATCGCCACCACCTTGAGCGGCAGCAACACACCCGCGAGGACCACGTGCACCAGCACCACGGCCACGCGGAGCCCGCGCGTCGCGTGGGGACCCGTGACGGCCAGGGCGAGGAGCCCGAAGGCGCCGAAGCCCGAGGCCAGCAGCAGGCGGTCGCTCGGCCACGTGGCGCACACCGGCAGCAGACTCAACAGCGTGCCCGTCACGAGGAAGGGCACCCGGGGATCTCCCCGCAGCGCGCGGCGCAACCACAGCGCGACGACGAGCACCACCCCCGCGAGGATCGCCGCGGCCGTGCGCTGAAGCGCCGGGGGTTGCTGCATCCAGGCGTCCGCAGGGGGGAGGGCGAACTGCGATGCGAGCAGCAGGGGCAGGCGGGTCGCGAGCGCGGCGATGAAGTCCAGCGGCTGTCGCACGGGGTCGATGTAGAACCCGCCGCCCGCGGCGCCGTAGCCCAGCGCGCGGTTGACCATGAACCACAGGCCCGCGAGGCCCAGGTAGGGCGCGAGGTCCTGCATGCGCTCGTCGCGCGAGCGCGGGTCGCGCAGCAGGGCGTGGGCGAAGATCCACGCGAAGGCTCCGAACGCCGCCTCGCCCGCGAGGAGCGCGAGGGCGAAGAGGACCGGACCGACGACGAAGTGTGGGCGTCGCTCGCCCTCCGCGGGCAGCGCCCGACGCTCCCACTGGTAGAGCGCGGCGAAGCCCAGGGCGAGGGCGATGAGCGCGTTGCGGTGGGTGATCCAGAGGGCGGGGAACGCGTGGGCGTCGTCGATGGCGTAGAGCAGCGTGGCGAGGCCCGCGGTGACGCCGAGGCCGAAGATCCGGCGGTGCACCGCGCCCACCGCGAGCACCAGCGCCGCGTACCAGAGCAGGCTGTGCGCGTGCATCAGCCACGGGTGCGCGCGCAGGTGCGTGAACTCGAACGCGTGCAGCGACGATGACAGGGGGCGAATGAACGCGAGGCGAAAGTCGGGCACGGTCCACCACGGCCAGATGCCGCGGGCCATCGCGCGGGCGAAGTGGTCGCCGCGGCCGTCTTCGAAGTTGAAGAGGTCCCACCCCGCGCGGCCGAGTCCCGCGGCCTGGGTGCTCGGGTGCAGCGTGAGCTGAAAGCTGTAGTCGTCGAGGAGAAAGCCCCCCGTCAGCGAAGGCGAGAGCAGCAGCAGCGCGACGAGGGCCGCGTAGAGCGACGCGCGTCGGTGCGCCAGGACCAGGCGGAGCTTTCCCATGCGGGCGCTACGGTAGGGGGCGCGCGCGGGGCGGTCGAGGGGTTCTCGAACGGGGCCAAAGGGGTGCAGACTGTGCCCATGCAGCGACGCGCCGCGGTGACCGTAGCCCTCGTTCTCGCCGTGGGCGCGCCCCTCGCCTGGGCCTTCGGCAACACCGGGGGCGAGGCGCCGACGCCCGTGGCCGTCGCCCCGCCCGCGCCCGAAGTCGCTGTGCTGCAAGGAGATCCCGAGGGCGTCGAGAGCGCCGTGGTGCTGCTCCGGGGCGACCGGGTTCGTGCGCTCGGGCGCGTGCCCCACGCGGCGGGCGGCGCGCGCAAGGGAACGTTGCTGCGCGGCGGCGGTGATCCCGTGGCGGCGGTCGTCGCGCAGGAGCACCCGTCTCGCGGCGCGAGCACCTACGACAGCGCGCTCTTCGTGGTCGACGCGCGCGGCGCGCGACGTCTCGTGGGCGAGGTGACCAACGCCTCGCGCCCGCTGCGCACGCGCAACGGCGCCCTGCTCGTGCAGCGCGGCGCCGACGGCGAGGCCGTGGAGCCCGTTGATCACACCCTGCGTGAGCGCCGCGACGCGCTGCGCATCGACGCGGTGGACCCCGTGACCGGGGAGGCGCGCGCGGTGTGGTCGGGCGGCGGGCAGATCGCGTTCCTCGCGTGTGCGCTCGAGGGCGACGAGGCGCTCGTGTGGCACCTCGACGGCCCGCGGGCCGAGCTCCTCGCGCTCGACGCCGTGCGCGGGACCACCCGCCGCCTGCGCGCCGACCTGCACCTCGCGCGCGACTTCTCCTACGACCGCGCCCGCGCCGAGGTGGTCTTCGCGCAGGCCGACGACGGTGAGCGCTGGTCGGTGCGCGCGCTCTCGCTCCGCGACCTCTCGCTCCGCACGCTCTACACGGCGTCGAGTGACCACCTCATGCCCGCGTCCCTCGGCGACGGGAGGGTCGCCCTCTCGCTCCCCGACGACCGCGGCCTCGCGCTGCTCTCGCTCACGGCCCGCGAGACGCCCCGACGCGTGGCGCCGCTGGGGGAGGGGAGCGACGCCGTGCTCGACCACCACGGCGAATGGATCTCCTTGCGCCACAGTGAGATGCAGCGCGAGGTGGTCGCGCTCACGCACCTCCCCACGGGCGCCTCGGCGACGCTCCCGGGCGACGGGCTGGTGCGCGAGGTGCTGGGCTTCACGGAGGCGCCGTGAGGTCGGCGGCGGTCTTCGCGGCGGCGGTGCTCGCGGGCGCGTCGGCGCGGGCGCAGTGCACCACGCGCAGCTCGTGCCCGCCGTGCACCATGTGTCGGGTGCTGCCCGCGCGCGGGACGAACCCCACCGTGCCCGAGATGGCGACGCTCTTCGACCAGGTCGCCGCGGGGCCCCGGCGCTACGGCACCCTGGGGTGGGACTTCGGCGGGCGCAACACCATCGGCGCGGGCGCGGGCTGGTGCACCGGGAGCGGGCGGAGAGACACCGTCGCGGTGTCGTTCCCGTGTGTGCTGCTCAAGGCGATCTACCTCACCGAGTCGTCGTGGCGGCAGTTCTGCACCGACCAGCAGACGGTGATCTCCTTCGACTGCGGCTACGGCATCGCGCAGGTGACCAGCGGGATGCGCCGGGGCGAGACCAGCGCGTATGACGCCAACCGGGTGGCCTCGTCGGCGGCGTACAACGTGAGCGTCGGCGCGGCGATCCTCGCGGACAAGTGGCGCGCGTCGCCGTGTGTGGGCGGCAACGACCCTGATGTCATCGAGCACTGGTACTTCGCGACGTGGGGCTACAACGGCTTCGCGTTCTCGAACAACCCCAACAACCCGATGTACGCGGCCGACCGACGGGAGTTCCGCACGCCCGGCGTCGCGTCGGCGCAGGTGCGCGGCAACTACCCCTACCAGGAGCTGGTCTGGGGATACGCCCGCTACCCCCTCACCACCGCGCACTACGCGGGCATCGCGCTGGCCTATCCGCCCCGCGGTGCCATCTGCGCGTCGTGCGGGCGTCCGCCTGACAGCATTCCCAGCATCGCGGGGGAGCACCGGAGCGAGTGTCCGAACCCCACGATGGTGCGCGACGCGGGGCCGCCGGTGATGGACGTTCCGGTCGTGCGGGACGTCCCTCCCGCGCGCGATGTGGTCGACGTGACCCTCGCGCGCGACGTGGTCGATGCCGAAGCGCCGCGCGATGTGCCGCGCGCGGGGGATGTCGTCGACGTGGTGGCCGTGCGGGACGTGTCCGCGGGCGGTGACGTCGGCGGCGGGGAGGGGCAGGGCGGATGCGGCTGCGCGGTGCCGCCCTCGCGTCGCGGCTCCTCCACCGGGTCCCTGCTCGGCGCGCTGGCGCTGGCCCAAGGGATTCGTCGTCGTCGCGGTCTGAAGGAGTCGCCATGAGAAAGCCCGTTGCTGCCGTCGTCGCCCGTCCCATCCCCACGCTCGCGGCGATGCTCGCGGGGGCCGCGGCCGCGCAGGGATGCGCGCACGTCGAGTGCGGCGAGTCGCGGGTCGATGAGCTCCGGGCCCACGGCGGCGCCAGCGTCGACGCGCTCCGTGACGGACGCGTCCGCGACGGTCTGCGCGAAATCGCGGTCGCCACCGGGGTGCGCGCGCATTCGTCCACGCAGGTGCCGGAGGTGCACCGCCCGGGCGAGTCGCCCGCGGTGACCGTCACCTCGCCCGCGTCACCACGAGACGAGCCGCCCATGACCGCGCGGGGGAGGGTGGCCTCGGTGGGACCGTCGCCCGTGCAGCCTCCCCCCGTGGTGGAACCGCCGCGTCCGCGCGTGCGCCCGACGCCGCCTCGGGAGCGTCCGCCGCATCCCGTGCCGACGCCGCACACCGCGGGCGCGCCGATGAGGGTCGGCCCCGGTCCCGAGTGATCAGTTCCGGCGGCCGAGCCAGGGTCCGCCGTCGGTGTTCGACGCGACGCTGCGACCCCAGGTGCCCGCGAAGGAGCGGCCGTCGGGAGAGATCGCGAGGGTGAATCCGCCCGAGCTCGACGCGTCGGTCCAACGACCCGTGAGGACGTTGCCGCGCATGACCCCCGCGATGGCGCCGGGGAGCAGCGGCGGGGTGTTCACGTAGGTGCCGACGACGTTCGGCCCCGACTGGTAGAACGTCACCGTCGCCGCCGCGCCCGCGAACTGCGTGCTCCACGTCCCGTTCACGTTCGCGCCAGGCTGCGCGTGCGCGGCCACCGACATGCAGAGCGCCGCGGCCATCATCCCAAGCGTTCGTCGCGTCATCGAGAGCCTCCCGTGGTGAGCGCGGACGCTATCACGTCGCCGGGGATTCTCCGTCGACCGCTTCGGCGCGCACCACGACGGCGTAGGCGTGCGCCATCACGGTCTCGGCGGCGTCGAGCACCGTGGCGTCACGCTTCGCGGTGCGCAGCGCGACGACCTCGCCACCCGGGAGCGGGGTGCGCAGCAGCAGCGCGGCGGCGTCGCGCGCGGCGGTCGGCGCGTCGGTGTCGGCGGCGAGAAAGGTGAGGTGGTCCATGTACGAGCGTCCCCATCCCTCGTGCGCGTCGGGGGTCGCGACGAGCAGGCCGTTCAGCGCGACCCCTGCGGCGCGACGGGCGCCCGCGAGCCCCGCGCGGGCGTTGTGGGCGTCGTACGCTCTCTTCGCGGCGTCGAGCTCGCCGAGCGACGCGCGGATCCACTCGCGCGCGGTGAAGCGATGCAGCCAGTGCGAAGGATCAGGGCCGGGCATGGTGGAGCGCGTATAGGGCGCGGGGGCGGCGGGCGAAAGGGGGAGAGGGCGTCGGGGTCTACGTCACGTCCTCGAGGGCGTCGTAGAGCACGTCCACGCCGAGGTCGATGCCGAGGTCACCGAGGCGCGCCGTCTCGCCAGGGCCGTAGGCGCGCAGCTCCCAGACATCGTCTTCGCGGCGCGCGTAGTGCTCGATCAGCCGGTGGGAGGTCGAGACCATCACGTAGTGCCGGAGCGAGGGGACGGAGCGGTAGCCCTCGAACTTCTCCCCGCGGTCGAACAGCTCCGTTGCCTCGGAGAGAACCTCGACCACCAGCATCGGGTTCGTGAGCACGGTCGTGATCCCGGCCGCGATCTCCGCGCGTCCGCAGTAGACCGTGGCGTCGGGGTAGACGATGCCCTGCTTGCGCGGGATCCAGACACGCAGGTCCGACGTCGCGACGCGGCAGCGCGTTCCGCGAAGCGCGACCACGAGCTCGGCGACGACCGAGGCCGAGAGCGTCGCGTGGTCGACAGTGCCACCCGCCATCGCGACGAAGGGGAACACCTCCCCGTCCCAGAGGAGGTGCTTCTCGTCCGACGCATCTTCCATCGCGAGAAACTCAGCGAGGGAGACACCGGTGCGGAGCGCCGCCGAAGATCGCATCGCACGCAGGGTATCATCCGCGGGTGCGTGCTGCTCGAACGCGAAGTCCAACGCCCGGGAGCGCTCAACGTACGCCCGGTTGGCCTCGTGTGACCGGCGCGACGTTGATCCTCGCGCCGCTGCGGCCACCCACGGAACGCTGGGAAGGGGTGTTCGAGGCCGTCACCGACGCCATCGCCGCGCTCGACGTCGCCGTCGCCCAGGGCGTGTCGGCGTGCCCTCCGTACGTCGCCGGAGGCGTCCGGTCGGCGATGCCCATGGCGGCCGATCTTCTGCTGGTGTTCGCATGCCCCGCCGACATCGGGATCTTCGAGGCCGCGCCGTTGCTCGACTACACGGAGGACGAGGCCCTTCGAGCCGACGTCGCCCTCTTCTTCCGCAGCGCCTCGGAGGCTGCGCTCGCGCTGACGCCCGACATCGCTTGGATCGTCGCGCACGACTGGTCCCCGAACGCCCGAGTGCGCTGGGCGCAGGGCAGCGTCGACGACCTCGTTCGCTTCGCGACCTCACCCGGCGCGTGGTTCACGCACTTCATTCACCTCGCCGACCCACGAGGGCCCTTCGTACAAGGCGATGACGCGTGGCCCTTCTGCTTCGCGGTCGGCCGGTCGACGGGCTGAGCCCTACTCCCCCACGATGGCGGTCAGCGCGCCCCGGTGCCGCGCGGTGAGGTCGGTGACCGGCAGCGAGAAGTACCCCTCCAGTGTGAGCGTGCCCGGCTCCACCACGCCCAGCGCGACGAGCGCCACGCCCGCCTCCTCGGCGCTGCGGCGCAGGAGCTCGAACGAGGTCGCGCTCAGCGAGATCACCACGCGCGACGGGTCCTCGCCGAAGAGCGTGCCGGGATCCACGGTCCACCCGTCGGGGAGCTTCACCCGCGCGCCGAGGCTCGTGCCCACGCAGCACTCCGCGAGGCACGTGAGCAGTCCGCCTTCGCTCACATCGTGCGCGCTGCGCAGCAACCCCCGCCGCGCGGCGTCGATCAACAACCGCTGCAGCGCGGCCTCGGCGGCGAGGTCGATGCGCGGCGGCGTCCCGCACACGCGCCCGCACTTGCGCGTGAGCCACTCGCTGCCCCCGAGCGCGCCCGGACCCTGCGGCCCGAGCATCGCCACCACGTCGCCCGCCACCGAGAAGCGCGACCGCACGATCTCCGACGACGAACGGAGCTGTCCCACCGCGCCGATGCTCGGCGTGGGGAGCACCGCGCGCGGACCGCTCTCCTCCTGCGTCTCGTTGTAGAGGCTCACGTTGCCGCTCACCACGGGCACGCCCAGCGCCTTGCACGCGTCGGCGATGCCGTCGATGCAGTCGCGGAACTGCGCCATGATCTCGGGTCGTTGCGGCGATCCGAAGTTGAGGCAGTCGGTGAGCGCGAGGGGCTCGGCGCCCACACACGCGAGGTTGCGGCACGCCTCGGCGACGGCCATGGCCGCGCCCTGCCGCGGGTCGAGCTCGCAGAAGCGCCCGTTGCAGTCGGTGCTGATGGCGAGGAGCTTCTCGCGCCGCGTGGCGCCGTCGTCGCAGAACGCGCGCACCACCGCGGCGTCACCCTCGCCGGGACGCAGCAGGGTGCCGTCGCGCACGATGTGGTCGTACTGGCGGTAGATCCACGCGCGGGAGCCCACGTTCTCGCTGCCGAGGAGCGCCAGGAGGTCACCCCGGGGGTCGAAGGTCAGGCCGCCGAGGTCGCCGTGGGCGCGATCGAGGGGGCGCGGGTCATCGACACAGGGGCGCTCGTAGACGGGCGCGGCGTCGGTGAGGAGGTCCACGGGGAGGTCCACGAAGACCTGCGAGGCGCTTTCGGGGCGGGGGGAGTGTGAGAGCGGGTCCCAGCCCGGGGTGGCGCGCACGACCCAGCGCTTGGTGTCGGTGACGCGGCCCACCACGGCGGCATCGAGGTCCCACTTCGCGCAGATCTCCAGCACGCGGGCCTCGCAGCCGGGGCGGGCCACCATCACCATGCGCTCCTGCGACTCCGAGAGCAGGATCTCGTAGGGGGTGAGGCCCCGCGCGCGGCGGGGCACCGCGTCGAGGTCGAGCTCCAGCCCGAGCTGCGCCCGCGAGGCCATCTCCACGGTGCTCGACGTGAGGCCCGCGGCGCCCATGTCCTGCACGCCCTCGAGGATGTCTTCGGCGAAGATCTCCAGGCAGGCTTCGAGCAGGAGCTTCTCCATGAAGGGGTCGCCGACCTGCACGGTGGGGCGCTTGGCGTCGCTCTCGTCGTCGAACTCGGCGCTCGCCATTGTGGCGCCGTGAATCCCGTCGCGCCCGGTGCGCGCGCCCACGTAGAGGATCGAGTTCCCCACGCCCGACGCGCGCCCGTAGAAGATCTTGTCGGTGCGGGCCACGCCCACGGCCATGGCGTTCACGAGGATGTTCCCGTTGTAGGCCGGGTCGAACTGCACCTCGCCCGCGACCGTGGGCACGCCGATGGCGTTGCCGTAGCCCGCGATGCCCGCCACCACGCCGCGCACGAGGGAGGGCGTGCGCGGGTGCGACGGCGCGCCAAAGCGCAGGGAGTTCGCGAGGGCGATGGGCCGCGCACCCATGGTGAACACGTCGCGGAGGATCCCCCCGACGCCCGTCGCCGCGCCCTGGTAGGGCTCGATGAACGAGGGGTGGTTGTGCGACTCCATCTTGAAGACCACCGCCCAGCCGTCGCCGAGGTCGACCACGCCGGCGTTCTCGCCCGGGCCCTGGATCACCTTCGGGCCCTTCGTCGGGAGCCGCCGCAGGTGCACCCGCGAGCTCTTGTACGAGCAGTGCTCGGACCACATCACCGACAGCACGCCGAGCTCGGTGAACGACGGCGTGCGCCCCAGGGACTTCACCGCCAGCGCGTACTCCTCCTCGCTCAGCCCGTGGCCCTTCGCGAGCTCCAGGGTGACCTCCGGCTCCTTCATCACCGCCTCCTTCACGCGCTCACCAGGGACTTCAACGCCGTGCGAAACAGCCGCGCGCCATCGGCGCTCCCGAGGGCAGGCTCCGACGCGCGCTCGGGGTGGGGCATGAGCCCCAGCACGTTGCGCCGCGGGCCGCCGTAGATCCCCGCGATGTCGTGCAGCGAGCCGTTGGGGTTCCAGGCGAGCCCGTCGTCGGGACCCGGGGCGTACCGCAGCGCGATGCGCCCCTCGCGCTCAAGGGTCTCCAGGGTGACGGCGTCGGCTTGATACCGCCCCTCGCCGTGCGCGATGGGGAGGCGCAGGGTCTCGCCGCGCATCCCCTGGGTGAACGCGCCCTCGCCGTCGACCCGGAGGGTCACGTCGCGGCACTCGAAGCGC
>JBILLI010000936.1:0-2811 GCA_044376155.1 Polyangiales bacterium | reverse complement strand
TGGCCACCGCCTCAGCGACCACGAAGTTGAGGTTCGACGTGCCGGGGCGCGTCTGCCCGTCGGCGTAGAGCGTGGCGAAGCCCGCGAGGGGCGCGTCGACGGCGGTAAGGTTGAGCCAGAGCGCGCGCGCGTCGGCGGGCACCCCGAGGGCGCTGTCGGCGCGGAGCAATCCTCCGCTGGTCACCGAGAGCGGGCCCGACGTCGATCCGTCACCCCGGATCAACCGCGCGCTCCCGGCCGGGTCGCGGGTGTCAAACGCGCGCGTGGGCGTTCGCAGCGTCACGCGGCTGGGGGGCGTGAGCGCGGTCACCGAGGGCCGCGGCGCGTTGGGCACGGCCGCGGACATGGGCGGCTCGGTGACCACGGGCTGTCGCCCGCACTGCGGGGCGGCGCCGCTGCCCGTGGCGAAGACCGCGAGGTGGTTGCGCACGGTGCGCTCGCCGGCGCTGTCGGAGGGGCGGTTCACGAGGCCCACGCCGCTGCGCCAGAGGGTCGATGAGCCGCCGCCGTCGAGGCCCATGGCGTCGTGGGCGCCGAGATCGGTGAAGAGGTCGATGAGCTCGTCGCAGGTCATGCCCGCGCTCGCGCTGCTGCGCCCGTCGGCGACGACGAGGTAGACCGTGCCGCGGTCGCGCGAGAGGCCGATGGCGGTGCGGGGGTGGCGCAGCCCCGGGGCGCAGACGAAGCCCCCCGGGGGCGGGCCGTTGTCGTCGATCCCGCGCTGGGCGACGCCGTCGCGCAGGAGGGTCCACCGGCCGCCGAGCTGCTCGGTGACCCACGGCGCGGGCGCCGGGAGCACGACGTAGTCCGGGGTCATCTCGATGCGGTTGGCGCCGAAGGAGATGTTCCCGCTGTGGTCGGTGTCGGGGGTGGACCAGCGCACGCCGTTGCCGACGTTGAGCCCGAAGTCGTGGTCCGCGAAGTCGCCGTTGATCGCGAACTGCGCCCCCACGAGGCGCCCGAAGGACGACGTCGTGCGCGTGCCCTCCGACGGCGCGGTGGCGCGAAAGCGCACGCCCGGGGCGCAGCTGTTGACCACCAGCGCGTAGGCCACCAGCGGCGCGGAGGTGCTGCGGCGCAGGAGGCGCACGCCCGGGGCGGGGTCGCTCCACTGGTCGACGGCGCGCGCGGGGGGCGCGGCGAGCACGAGGAGCGCGGCGAGCGGGGCGGCGAGGCGGTGGGCGCGCATCGCTTGTGAGATCAACACAGCCCGCGCGCGGATCCAAAGGGGGGGTGGTGGTCACTCCTCCAATGCGCGCTCGATGTCCTCGGGGTGAAAGCCCACGAGGATGCGCCCGCGCACGTCGAGCACGGGGATGCCCCGGGTGCTGATGCCCGCGCGTTGGGCGCGCTCGGCCATCTCGTCCCAGGCCTCGGGCTCGGTCTCGACGTTGCGCAGACGGGCGGGGATGTTGCGCGCCTCGAACCAGTCCAGCGCCGCGCGGGTGTAGCGGCACCACGTCGCGCCGTAGACGCTCACGGGCGCGCTCGCCGTGGGCCGCGGGCCCGCGGGGGGAAGGACAGGGCGCGAGGCGCAGGCGAGCAGCAGCAGCGCACCCAGCGCCGCGCGGCGGGGAACCCTCGCGCTCATCGCGCGCCGACCGCCGGCAGGCGCACGCGCACCTCGAAGCGCACGCCCTCGTCGGGCGCGGCGGCCTCGTCGTCGACGAGCTCTCGCGGCGGCAGCACCACCCGCGTCGCGGCGGCGCGGAGGCAGTCCGCGAGGGGGGCGGGGAGGGCGCTGCGCAGCTCCACCTGCGAGGGGCCACGGCGCGCGGGGGTGAGGGTCAGCGAGGCGACGCCGCGGGCCGCGGGGGAGCCGGGCAGGCACGCCGCGAAGCCAGGCAAAGCGTCCCGGTGGATCGCGTGCAGCACGGCGTGAAAGCGCCGCTCGCCCGCGGCGAGGCCCGACACCTGGAGGTCGAGCGTCGGGCGGGCAACGGGGCGCACAACGCGTCGTACGGGCGCGCGGCGCGCGGTGGCGCCCGGGGCGCGGCGAGGTACCGCGAGGGCGGCGGGGGCGCAGAGCGCGACGACGGCGAAGGCGAGGCAGGCGCGACCCATGACCCTCCCGTAGACCACCCGTCGCGCGGGGGCAATTTCGTGCCGGTCAGACCGCGCCGAGGCCGCGCGCGAGGGTCTCGACCTCGCTGCGACGAAAGCGCTCCACCGAGAGCGCCGGGAGGATCACCTTCTCCCCCGGGAGCTTCGCGAGTCGCTCGATCATCTTGCGCTGCAAGGCTTCTCGTCGCGCCCGGGCCAGGCCCGCGCGGGCCACGCCGACGAGCGCGGGGGCCCGGCCGAGCACCTCGGCGGCGGCCTCGGCCTGCTCCAGGCGGTTGGCGAACACGGGCGTGAGCACGTTGTTGATCACCAGCTTGGCGAGGGGGAAGCGCAGCTCGTTCTGGAGCACGGGCAGGAGCTCTTCGGTCTCGGCGGTGGGCATCTCTTCGGCGAGGGTGCACACCACCACGCCGCTCCGGGTGGGGTCGCGCAGGAGGCTGAGCCCCTCTTCGGCCTCGCGGCGGAGGAGCCCGGGCGGGGCGACCTCGGTGATGACCTTGGGTACTCGGAGCATCTGCAGCCCGTGCCCCGTGGCCGGCGCGTCAAGGATCACCAGGTCGTAGCGGGGGCGCCCGGCGCCGTCGCGCTCCTTGGCGTGAAAGAGCGCCTTGCCGAGCATCGCCCAGGCGTCCATGCCCGGGGTGGCGCGCAGAAAGCCCTTCACCAGCCGGTTGTCCATCACGGCCTTGTAGAGCGCGCGCACCTTCAGGATCATCAACCCGTATTCTTCGAGGCACACCTCGGGGT
>JBILLI010000216.1:0-10645 GCA_044376155.1 Polyangiales bacterium | reverse complement strand
TCGAACCGCGGCCCCACGCCGTCGAGGCTCACCTGGATCATGACGCGACGAAACCGGGGCCACAATGCGAGAGCCTTCTCCGGGATCCTCGTGCCGTTCGTGTTGTAACTGAGCGTCACGTGACCGGCGCGCCCTGCCGCGATGCAGCGCTCGAGGAGCTCCAGGTGCTCGAAGATGAGCATGGGCTCGCCACCGTGGATCTCAAGAATCTCGAGGTCAGCGATGAGGGGCTCGATGTCGTTCCACACGCGAGACGGCTCGGCGGCCCAGTCGGTGTCGCCGTGATCGGGCGTCGCGTCGCGGCCCTGAGCGCGTGTACCGCGCGCCCGGGCCTGGAGCGAGACCTCTCGCCACTCGTTGCGCCAGGCCGAGCTTGAGGAGGGGTGGCAGGTGCGGCAGCGGAGGTTGCAGCGATTGCCGGGATTGAGCTGCAGCACGCGGAGCTTCGGTCGCGCGGCGAGCGCGTCGGCGAGGTGCTCCGGGCGATCTGCCAGTTGCGTTGTCCGGCGAGAGCGGCCGCCCACGGCCTCCACTTCCCAGCAACGTTCACACGCGGGCGGTCGACGTCCGGCGAGGAAGTCCTGCCGAAGCGCCTCCGCTGCGCCGGATCGCCAGACGTCGACCAGTCGGTCGTGCCGGGTGTCAAACGGCGCGCCGTCCTCGCGGAGGTATGGTTCGTCGTGCAGGCAACATGGCCGCAGCTTTCCGACCGCGTCGATCTCTAGTGTCGTGAAGGGATACACGCAGAAGCCACTCTCCATGAGACCTACCTCGACGCTACGACCCTTTGCCATCGTCAGTCGCAGGACAGTGGGCCCGCGGTGCCTCGGGTGAAGATCGAATCGTGGGCGCCGCCCGGGTCGCGCGGCCCTTCGAGGTCGCCCGGGACCTCGGCCTCTCTGCGGGGCGACCGCGCCGCCCCGTTGACTGAACGGAGATCCTCGCGTTCGCGCAGGGATTCCCAGAGTTCGAGCTCATCCGCCTGATTCGTCCCGATGCGGACATCATGCACGTGCCGTTCGGCGACCTTACCAGACGGGGGCGTGGCCGCTCCCTCCCTCGCTTCGGCCCGCTCACGGTGGGCGATGCGCTCGGTGGGGCCTGGCGCATCGACGCGCTTCTGCTCGCGGACGACTGCCTCCGCGTCGACGCTTCGAGGCGGAGACCGGGTGACCTTCGGGCTCGCGGTGGCGCTCGACGGCCGCCGCAGCGGGCCCTTCGACGCCGCCCCACTGCGGGTCTGGTACG
This sequence comes from Polyangiales bacterium, assembly GCA_044376155.1. GTDB lineage: Bacteria > Myxococcota_A > Polyangia > Polyangiales > JAWKRB01. The sequence goes on along the minus strand of JBILLI010000216.1, from coordinate 9,397 downwards.
AGGAGACTCCGACGCCCAGATCCCCCGGCAGGATGTCGACCCCGCGTGCCCGCCCACCCCGCCGCGCCCCGGGCGCTGTGCGCGCGTGGGGCTCGCGTGTGTCCATCCCAACGGCTGCAGCTACCGCTGCGACGGCCTCAACGACGCGGAGCCTGGTTCACCCGCGCGGCGTGCTTCTGATTGAAGGTCCTCGGGCGGCAGTGCTCGCGAGGATCACAGGAGGTGACCGAGCTCGACGCCATCGCGCAGCGCCCCGCGCCCCCCTTGGGGCGACCGCGCGCCTTGCCGTCGGGGCGTTCTCGGGGAGACCCTCGGCGCACATGTCCTTCCTGCTCGACACACTGGGCTTCGCGGCCCGCGGGTTCATCGTCTTCGTGACCATCACCGCCTCGGTCGCCGCGGTGATCGTGCTCGCGCGGCGTCGTGGCGCGTCACCTTCGCTCGAGGTCACGCCGATGAACGCGCGCTTCGATGACCTGCGCGACGTGTTGCGGGCCTCGGTCACCGACGGCTCGGGGCGCAAGGCGCTGCGGCGCGAGCGCAAGGCGCGGCACAAGGAGCGCACGGCCGTAGGCCCTCGGGTCTTCGTGCTCGACTTCGACGGCGACATCCTCGCGAGCGCGGTGGTGAGCCTGCGGGAGGAGGTCACGGCGATCCTGCAGGTGGCGACGGGGGGCGACGAGGTGGTCCTGCGGCTGGAGAGCCCGGGCGGCGCGGTGGCGCACTACGGCCTCGCGGCGTCGCAGCTCGCGCGGCTGCGGGCGAAGGGGCTGCACCTCACGGTGTGCGTCGACCGCGTGGCGGCGTCGGGCGGCTACATGATGGCGTGCGTGGGGCAGCGCATCGTCGCGGCGCCCTTCGCGATCCTCGGGAGCATCGGGGTGGTCACGCAGATCCCCAACGTGCGCAAGCTCTTGGAACGACACGACGTGCACGTCGAGGAGGTCACCGCGGGGGAGTACAAGCGCACCGTCACGGTCTTCGGCGAGGTCACCGACAAGGGTCGGCAGAAGCTCCGCGAGCAGCTCGACGAGACCCACGACCACTTCAAGGACTTCGTGCACACCCACCGCCCGTCGCTCGACATCGCGCGGGTCGCCACGGGGGAGCACTGGCTCGGCACGCGCGCGTTGGCGCTGGGGCTCGTCGACGAGCTCGCCACGAGCGACGACGTGCTGCTCGCGCGCGCGGCGGAGGCGAAGGTGTACCGGGTGCGCTACCGCCCCGAGGCCAACTGGCGTCAGCGCCTCGGCGGCGCGGCGGCCGAGGTCGCGGACCGCGTGGTGCTCACGCTGCTCGGGCGCGCGCGCAGCGTCGAGCGGGGGTAGCGCGCGTCGGGTGCGATCGCCGTTGTCGGCGAGGGGACCCCCGTGGGATTCTCGCGGCCACCATGCCGAACGCCTACATCTCCGGAACGGGGTTCTACGTGCCGCCTCGCGTCGTGACGAACACGATGCTCCGCACGGAGTACGGGATCGACACCACCGAGGAGTGGATCGTGAAGCGCACGGGCATCGAGGAGCGCCGCTACTCCGAGCCCGGCGTCGCCACCAGCGACCTCGCCGTGCCCGCGGCCGAAGATGCCATCCGCCGCGCGGGGATCACGAAGCAGGACATCGACATGATCCTCTTCGCGACGCTCTCGCCCGACGCGGCGTTTCCCGGGTGCGGCGTGTACCTCCAGCAGAAACTCGGGCTGTGCGACGGCGACGACGCGACCTTCGTGCCCGCCATGGACATTCGCAACCAGTGCTCGGGCTTCGTCTACAGCCTCGCCACGGCCACCTCGATGGTGAAGTCGGGCGCGATGAAGAACGTGCTCGTGGTGGGCGCCGAGACGCACTCCGCGGCCATCGACCTCTCCGACCGCGGCCGCACCGTGGCCTCGCTCTTCGGCGACGGCGCGGGCGCGGTGGTGGTCAGCGCCACCGACGAAGACCGCGGCGTGCGCGGCTGGTACCTCGGCGCCGACGGCCGCCACGCCGACGCCCTGCGGCAGCAGGTGTGGGACATTCGCGAGCGCCCCTTCATCCCCCTCGGCGAAGACGGCTGGGGCCGCGTCTCGCCCGATCACATGTTCGCCAAGATGGACGGCAAGCTGGTCTTCCGCAACGCGGTGGAGCGGATGATCGGCGTGCTGATGAAGGCCTGCTCCGACCAGAACATCACGCGCGACGACATCGACCTGTTTGTCTTTCACCAGGCGAACATGCGCATCAACCAGTACATCGCCGATCAGATCGGGGCGCCGGAGGAGAAGGTGCTCCACAACATCCAGCGCTACGGCAACACCACGGCGGCCACCATCCCGATCCTCCTCGCCGAGGCCGAGCGCAGCGGCAAGCTGCAGCGCGGGATGAAGGTGGCGATGGTGGCCTTCGGCTCCGGCTTCACCTGGGGCGGCGCCATCGTCGACTGGTGAGGGGAACGGTCGGGGCGCCCGCGTGAGGCGCCCCGGTGGGGAAAGGGGATCAGATCCGCTCGACGAGCACGGCGAGGCCCTGGCCGCCGCCGATGCACGCGGAGCCCACGGCGAAGCGGCCGTTGCGCGCCCGCAGCGAGTGGACGAGGTGCGCGGTGATGCGCGCGCCCGACGCGCCGAGGGGGTGACCGAGGGCGATGGCGCCGCCGTTCACGTTGGTCTTCGCGCGGTCGAGGCCGAGCTCCTTCTCCACCGCGAGGTACTGCGCGGCGAAGGCCTCGTTGACCTCCACGAGGTCCATCTCGTCGAGCTTCATGCCCGCGCGCGCGAGGCAGCTCTGGATCGCCGGCACCGGGCCGATGCCCATGAGCGTGGGCTCCACCGCCGCCACGCCCCACTGCACCAGCCGGGCGAGGGGGGCGAGGCCGCGGCTGCGCGCGAACTCCGCGGTGGCGAGCACGAGGGCCGCGGCGCCGTCGTTGATGCCCGACGCGTTGCCCGCGGTGACCACGCCATCCTTCTTGAAGACGGGCTTGAGCTTCGCGAGGGCCTCCATCGACGCGCCCGCGCGGGGGTGCTCGTCGGTGGTGAACATCGACGGGCCCTTCTTGCCCTGCACCTCGACGGGCACGAGCTCGGCGTCGAAGCGCTTCGCCTCGTTGGCCGCGGCCCAGCGCTGCTGCGAGGTGAGCGCGAGCTCGTCGCACTGCTCGCGGGAGATGCCGTACTTCACCGCGAGGTTCTCGGCGGTGATGGCCATCGCGGTGTTGCAGAAGCTGTCGGTGAGCGACGCCGCGAGGGAGTCTTCGAGCGCGGGCGCGCGGCCGAAGGCGAAGCCGTCGCGGGCGCCGCGGAGGATGTGCGGCGCCTGGGTCATGTTCTCGGTGCCGCCCACGAGCACGGCCTCGGCCTCGCCCAGCAGGAGCTGCTCGGCGCCGTTGATCACGGCCTGAAAGCCCGAGCCGCAGAGGCGGTTCACGGTGAGCGCCGGGGTGGTGATCGGCAGCCCCGACTTCAGCCCCACGTGGCGCGCGAGGTAGATCGCGTCGGCGCTGGTCTGCTGCACGTTGCCGAAGATCACGTGGCCGATGTCGTCGGCGGCGACCTTCGCGTCGGCGAGGGCGGCCTTGGAGGCCAGCACCGCGAGGTCCGTGGCGCTCACGCCCTTGAGCGTGCCCGAGAGCGTGCCGAAGGGCGTGCGACGGGCAGACAGGATCACGATCTCACGAGACAGCTTCGCCATGACGGTTCTCCAGGGGAACGGGATTTGAGGGTCAGTCGATCTCTGCGTAGCACTGCGAGAGGCAGGGTTCACCGCGCTCGCGGGTGGTCACCCGGGCCCACACCCGGGCGCCGTCGCGCCAGAGCTCGGTGCGAAAGGTGTCGCCGGGCCACACGGGCTTGGTGAAGCGCGCCGCGAGGTGCCGCACGCGCGTGGCGTCGCCGTCGCAGAACGCCTGCGCCACGGCCCGCGCGAGAAAGCCGTAGGAGCACAGCCCGTGGAGGATGGGACGTCCCCCGAAGCGCTCCTGCACGAGGGGGAAATCAGGATCGGCGTGGAGGGGGTTGCCGTCGCCCATGAGGCGGTAGAGCAGCGCCTGCTCGGGGCGCGTGGCCTGCTCGACCTCGATGTCACACGGACGGCTCGGGATGCCCGTCTCGCGCGCGGGCGGAGGCTGTCCGCCCCAGCCGCCCTCGCCGAACACGATGATCCCCCACTCGGTGTCGAAGAGGTGCTCCCCCGTGGCGACGTCTTCGGTACGGGTCGAGACCACCACCTGGGCCATCTTCTTCAGGTCGTAGATCCCCTCGACCACCGCGGTGCTGCGCAGCGTCGCCGCGGGGGGCAGCGCGCGCTTCATGGTGATCTTCTGGTGACCGTGAACCACCTTGTCGAAGGTGATCCCCGAGCGGCCCATGGCGCTCACCAGGGCCTCGTACGCGGGGATCACCGCGAAGCTCGGGATCACCTTGGGCCCGCGGCCTTCATAGAGAAAGTCCAGCTCCGCGGCCTGCGCGCCCACGCCGAGGGCGTAGCGAATGGTGTCCTTCGCGGAGTACGCGAATTCCAGGGGCGCGATGCGCTGCCCGACGTGGCTGAGGTCGAGGGTCATGACGGTGCGCGTCGTACCGCCGAGGGCCGCGGGGCGTCAATGCGCGCCTGCGCGCTCTGCCCGGTCGGAGCGCCCCGCGGTAGCATTCCCCGCGATGCGCCACCGGATCTTCTCCGCCAGCCTCTTCGCGCTTCTGGGCACCGCCGCGTGCGAGAGCGCCGTGACCTCCACCGCACCCGACGCCGCCACCCCCGACGTGCCCGCGGCCCTCGACCTGCCGGTCACCGATGCCCCGTCCCCATCGCCCGACCTCGTCGACGTCGTCGCCCCGGGGGATGTCGTCGACGCCCCGGCCCCGCCCCCGATGGACGTGGTCGCCGCCCCCGACGTGACCGATGTGCCCGCGCCCACGGATCACCCCGACGTCACCGATGTGCCTGCGGCGCAAGATGTTCCGTCGTCCTTCGACCCCGCGGCGGACCTCGCCGTGATCACCGCGGGCGTGCGCACGATCAACCTCGGCAGCTCTCTCGCGTCGGCCCTGGTGGTGCATGGCGAGCGCGCGTTCCCGGTGGTCTACGACGCCAACGGCGCGACCTTCATCGCCGCCGCGCGGGCTGGCCTCGGTCGCGTGCTGGAGTACGGCCACGAGGGCCTCGCCAACGACCCGGCGACCACCGCTGACGACCGCGGGGTGTTGATTCGCAACGTGGTGCGGTGGATGAGCGACGGACGCACCGGCGCGGTGGTGGGGATGCAGGGCACCCGCACCGCCCTCCGCGATCACCTCACCACAGCGGGGTACACCGTGCGGGCCGCGACGCCCGCGACCCTCGACGGGCTCCAGGTGTTCATCACCGACGCCGCGCAGACCCGCAGCGCCGACGAGGTCGCGCGGATCCAAGCGTGGGTGCGCGCGGGCGGCGGGCTCATCGTCACGGGCCACGCCTGGTACTGGGGCTATTCGAACAACGATCCCCATCGGAACTTCTCGGGCAACCAGCTCCTCAACGACCTCGGGCTCACCGTCACCACCGACCCCGATCCCACCAACAACACGGCCGTGCCCGTGCGCCCGCCCACCGACCTCGAGCACGCCGCGCGGGCCCTCGCGCGCGTTCGCGACCACACCCGGGGTGTGTCCCGCCTCGACATGGCGCAGCAGGTGCGGGCGAGCAACACCGTGCGCCGCGCCGTGCGGGTGATGCCCGTCGACAGTCTGTACCTCACCGAGGTCCGCGCGCTGCGCGCGATGCTGCCCGACGTGATCCCGACGAACGCGGCGCAGGTGCGCCCGGCGACGATGCCCATCCCCGCGCTCACCGTGGTCATCGACATGAAGCTCGCGCGCGAGCTGCCGGTCGCTGAGCTCCGCGCGCACCCCGCGGCGGCGGATTTCCCCGGCGCGGTCACGGGCGCGGCGGGCACCTTCACCCGCTCGCTGCTCGCTTCGTACGCGGGGCGCACCAACCGCCTCGGAGGATCCAACGAACGACCCGTGTGGCGCTCCCTCGGGCTCTATGTGCCGCCCGGCGCGCAGGTCGCCGTGCGCGTGCCGACGGCCCTCGCGACCGATGGCCGCTGCGACGTGATGGTGGGCGCGCACTGGGACGACAACACCGGCACCGACGCCTGGGCCCGCGTGCCGGTGATCACCCGTTTCTTTCCGCTCCGCGCGGAGTCCACCGTGGTGGCCAACGCCTTCGGCGGGCTCCTCTACGTGCGCGTGCCGGCGGGGGTCTCCGTGGGCCCCGCCGACATCACCGTCACCGGCGCGGTGGAGGCGCCGCGCTACGTGCGGGGCGTCACCACGGCCGACGACTGGCGCGCGCAGCTCGCCCGCACCGGCGCGCCCTGGGCCGAGCTTGAGACCGGCAAGCTGGTGCTCACCGTGCCGACCTCCGACGCGCGGGCGGTGAGTGACCCCGACGCGCTGATGTCCTTCTGGGACAACGTAATGGACGCCGACGCCGACCTCGCCGCCATCGACCGCGCGCGCCCCCGCGCCGAGCGCATCGTCTTCGACCGGCAGATCGTCGCGGGCTACATGCACGCGGGCTACCCCATCGAAGCCTTCACGCCGCAGGCCCGCGAGTCGCTCGACCTCATCACCCTGCGCCGCTCGGGCAACTGGGGCTTCTTTCACGAGATCGGCCACAACCATCAGTTCACCGACTGGTCTTGGAGCGGCACCGGCGAGGCCACGGTGAACCTCTGGTCGGTCTACGCGATGGAGCGCGTCGTCGGCCTCAGCCCGCGCAGCGGTCACCCCGCGGTGACCCCGAGCGAGCGCGCCGCGCGGGTGCAGGCCTACGTGCGCGACGGGCGCAACTTCGCCCGCGACTGGAGCGTGTGGCTCGGGCTCGAGACCTTCTTGCAGCTGCAAGAAGGCTTCGGCTGGACGCTGCTCACCGAGCTCAACCGCGAGTACATCGCCCTGCCCGAGAACCAGCGCCCCGCGAACGAGGGCGAGCGCATCCAGCGGTGGATCGTGCGCAGCTCGCAGCGCGCGAACCGCGACCTCGTGCCCTTCTACACGGCGTGGGGCTTCCCCATCACCCAGGCCACGCGCGGCGCCACCGCGGCGCTGCCCGCGTGGGCCGAGAACCCCATGCGCTGAGAGGATCAGCGCCCGGGGCGCAGGTCAAAGACGAAGATCGAGTGGCCGATGACGGCGGTGGGGCGACGCGAACGCAGCCACGCGAAGTCGTCGCGCCCGACGGCGATGACGTTGCCGACGTTCTCGTAGGTCGACGGATACGCGAGGCCCTGGAGCTGCGACACGCTCACGGCGATCACCCCCTCGGGGCGCTGTCCCACGCGCAGCGGGACATAGTTAAGCCCGTAGATCACGGGGTCGACGTGGCCGAAGTACGACAGGTGCACGCGGTCCACGCGGTTCGCGCGGGTCCACTCGGCGAGGCGCCGCAGGTCTTGCCCCCAGTCGACGTTGGAGTCGACGAAGGACTGGTAGGCGAGCTCGGGCCCGCCCAGCGACTCGTTCACGTACGCGAGGTACGAGGGGTGGGTGCTCCAGGTCGAGAGCGCCGCCCAGGTGAGCATCGCCGCGCTCGTGGGCGCCACCCACGACGACCGCAGCGCGAGCACCGCGGCCCGGCCGCAGAGCACGTAGAGCGCGGGGTAGAGCGGCAGGAGGTACCGCACGCCGTAGTTCACCTTGTAGAAGAACAGCGTGGAGAGCGTGATGAACGCCACCGCGGGGATCGCCAGGGTCAGCACCGCGGGCGTGTCGTCGTCCCGGTCGCGCCAGCGCGAGAGCGCGATCGCCGCGAGGCCGAGGAGCCCGATGGGCGTCTTCGTGAGAAAGCTCACCACGTAGAACGACCGCCACCCCGTCGTGGACCACGCGCCGAAGAGGAAGCCCGCGCTGAACTCACCCCGCGCGGCGTCGAAGGTCTTCAGGTCGATGCCGCCCAGCAGCGCGGTGGGCAGCGGCAGCCTGAGCCACGGCACCGCGCGCGCGAGGCCCTGAAAGCTCCCGCTCACGAAGCGCAGGTCGCCGAAGCGCTGGAACATCCCGCGGAACCCGAAGCACGCGTCGAGGATCACCACCGCGGCCAGCAGCGCAAGACCCACGTGCACGCCGATCTCCTTGCGCCCCAGGGGGATGGCCCGCTCTCGAAGCGCCCCGCGGGTGGCCCAGAGCTGCGCGAGGAGGATCGGCGCGAGGAGGACCGCGGAGAACTTCGCCGCGAAGGAGAGCCCCACGCACGCGCCCACGAGCAGCGCGCGCCGACGCGAGGGCGCCTCGCTCCAGCGCCAGAGCGCGTACGACGCGAGGAACATGAACAGGGTCACCGCGAGGTCGGGCGTGAGCAGCCGCGCGTGGGCGAGGATCGTCGGGCACGCCACGAAGGCCGCGGCCGCCACCACCCCGCCGACGGAGCCCCAGAGCGCGCGCGCCCAGCGGTAGACGAACCAGCCCAGGAGCGCGCCGAGGGCGATGTTGAGCATCCGCGCCTCGACGAAGAGGGCGTGGTAGTCGCGGCGGTTGTCGAGCATGAAGCGCGAGCTGAAGACCCAGGGCTCCCAGCCGTTGAAGCCCGTGCGCCATTGCGTGGAGAGGTCGAGCCGCGCGCCGTGAAGGAGCATCACCGCGCCGCCGAGGAGCTTGATCAGCGGCGGGTTCTGCGGGTTGAAGAGAAAGTCCCCGGTGCGGAGGTAGTAGGCGCCCTCGGGGGGATAGACGAACTCGTCGACCGTGGGCGCGTCGCCGCGCGCGCTGTGCACCGCGAGGGCCGTCCAGAACGCGAGCAGCGAGAGGGCCACACGGTCGGCGCGACCCGGCGTCAGCCACGCCTCGATGCGGCCCAGGAGCTCTCCCGTCGACAGCTCGGACGGCGGCGGCGTCGGTCGTCGGGGGGCCTCGACGCGGGGCGCGACGGCGGGCGAGGGGGCGCGCGTCGCGGCGGGGAGGATCGGTGCCGCGGGCTGATTCCACGCGCGGTGGAGCAGCGCCCAGATCAGCAGCAGCGGCATGAGGCTCAGGTGGCCCGAGAGCCCAATGCGCTCGCCGAGGTTCCACGCGTGGTTCACCGCGTCGCGGGTGCTCGTGGTCTCTGACTGCAGCAGGGACTGATGGTTGAGCGAGAGGTCGCCGCGCGCGAACGCGGGCCACAGGAGCTCCGACACCGGCGCGCGGGAGGTCTCGGGCGGCTGCGCCGTGGTGCTCACGGCGATGAACGCGAGCGCCGCGCCCCAGAGCGCCAGCGCGAGGATCACCCGCCGCTGGTCGCGGGTGGCGCGGTCCCAGAGCGGGGCGAGGCCCAGCGCGAGGAAGGGCAGCGCGGGCGCGAGGTGCCGCGGGCCGTACGTCCAGCCCCCGTCCCAATACGCGTACGACGCGTTGAGGAGCGCGTAGTACGCCGCCACGGCCATCGCGGTGATCGCGGGTCCGCGG
>JBILLI010000215.1:0-10660 GCA_044376155.1 Polyangiales bacterium | reverse complement strand
CCCACCACGCGGGTGCCGGGCTCGATGGTGAGCACCGCGGGGGCGCGCACGAAGACCAGCTCGTTGGGCAGGCGCACGATGCCGCGCCAGGTGGTGTTCGCGGTGATCTCCGCGGTGGTCAGCGTGGTCTCGCCGGCGTCGGCGGGGGCCGCGGGCACGTCGACCACGTCGGCGGCCATGGGCGAGCCCGCGTCGACCACGTCAGCGGTCATGGGCGAGCCCGCGTCGACCACGTCGGCGGTCACGGGCGAGCCCGCGTCGACCACGTCGGGGCGGGGCTGCGACGCGTCGACCACGTCGGCGCCGGGGGTGCCGAGGTCCTGCGCGGTCGCGGTGTCGGTGTCGGTGGCGGCGTCGCGGTTCATGATGTCTCCGCCGCTGTCGCCGCAGGCGGCGAGGGAGGCGACGAGGCCGAGGGCGAACACAAAGCGGTGCGTGTGCTTCACGGGGGCGTTGCTCCTGCGCAGAGGAAGTGCGCGCGGAGTGTCACCGCGCGATGCGACGGGGCGATGTCATCGAGGGGTGTTCGATGAAACTCGGGTGTGAACTCGAATGGAGTTCAGGTGTCAGTAGGTGAACTGCGCGCGCAGGCTCAGTGACATCGCGGCGTCGCGGCGCAGCACCTCGAGCGGGCCCTGGGTGAACACCAGGGGCTGCAGCGCGAGGTTGCGCGCGGCGAGGCGCAGGCCGAAGCGGGGAGAAGGGTCCCACTGCACGGTCGCGTCGAGCTCGTGCACGGGCTCGCGGTAGGTGTCGGGGAGGCCGAAGCGCCCCACGTCCTCGATGCGCGGGCCGAACACGTTGTAGAACACCGACACGGAGAACTTCGGCGAGGGCTCGTAGCGCAGCCCGGCGTTCACCACCCACGGCGACTGCCCCGCCAGCGGCCGCTCGGCGTTGGTGGCGTTCACCTGCTGCGCGGGGCTCAGCGACACGCGCGAGTAGATCAGCGACGCGTTGACGTTGAGGTACAGCGTGCGCAGCGGGCGGGCGATGCGCCCGAGGGAGATGCGAGCCTCGAGCTCGGCGCCGAAGTTCTGCGCGCCGTCGACGTTGTCGTAGGTGACGTTGCCGTTGCGGTCGAGGATCACCCGCTCGATGGGGTCGAGGAAGAACTTGTAGAACAGCGACGCCGCGATGACCTCGCCGCGGCCGGGGTAGAGCTCCCAGCGGAGGTCGGCGTTGTGCACCGCGGTGGTGCGCAGGTCGGGGTTGCCCTGCACGGTGCGGTTGCGCACGAAGTCGGGGTAGAGAAAGGGCGCGACCTCGCGCACGATGGGCCGCGCGAGGGTGGCGCCGTAGGCCGCGCGGAGCATCATGGTGGGCGACACCGCCCAGTTCACCGAGGCCGCGGGGAGAACGTTGGGGTCCGTACGATCGGTGACCCGGGGCGCGGTGACCACGCCCATCTCGGCGAAGGGAGACTGGGAGGTGACCTGCTGGGAGAAGACCTCCACCCGGGTGCCGGCGGTGACGCGCAGGGTGGGCTCCTCGCGGGTGCCGCCGCGGGTGTAGTCCGCGCGGAGAAAGGGCGCGTAGAGGGACTGCGACGCGGTGTAGCCGTCGAAGCGGTCGGTGTACTCCACGAGCTGCAGGTCGCGGCCGAGGCGCGCGGGCGCGAGGAACTCCCCGGGCGGGAGCTCGAGCTCGCCGGGCGCAGGCCCGTTGGCCGGGTCGTAGCGGTACGAGAAGCGCCGCAGCGAGAAGCTGCGCTCGCCGAGGCGCACCATCCCCCCCACGCGCAGCGCGAAGGCGCGGATGGGAATGGTCACGTCGAGGTTGCCGCCCGCCTCGCGCACGTCGAGGTCGGACCACAGCCGCCCGATGTTCCCGGGGCCCGTGGTGACCTGAAAGGCGCCGAGGTCGTCGCGGCGGTAGACGAAGTCCCGCACGTCGGGCTCGCGGCGCAGCGCGAGGTCGCCGAAGAGCTGCCAACGGATCCTGCTGTCGCGCCCGAAGGGGTCGCGGTGGTCGCCGTTGATCTGCGCGACGCCCATGGACCGCTGGGTGAAGCGCTGGGTGCGCTGGAGAAAGTTCTGCCCGAGGGTCTCGTTGTAGCCCTGCCGCACGATGGTCGCGTCGGTGGCCGACTGCGCCCAGAGCGCCACGAAGCTCACGTCGTCGCGGGGCGTGACGGCGAGCGAGGCCGTGGCGAGGGCGCCCCAGAGGGCGTCAGTCTCGAGGGTCTCCTGGGTCTGCTGCTCGCGAAACTCCAGCCGCGGCATGGCGTCGGTGCCGCCCTGGCGCACCTGTCCGATGGCGTCGCGGTTGAGGGTCTCGCCGCCGCTCCAGGTGAGGGCGAAGAGCAGCCCCAGGGGGCGCCCGCGGACCCGTGCGGTGCCGCCCGCCGAGAGCGACAGCCCGAGGTTCGGGAGCGCGTTGCGGCGACGGATGGTCCAGTCGTCGGGCATCGCGCGGCCGATGCGGGTGACGTCGTCGAGGGAGAGCGCGGTGCCCACGTCGACGCGCCGCGCGGGCACCGCCGCGGGGAGGGCGCGGCGGCCGCTGTCGAAGCCCAGGAGGTCGGTGCTGCTCCCGTTGCCCGCCTGCACGCTGCGCGTGTGGGTGAGCGAGTCGAAGCCCCCCGAGAGCCCCACGGAGAGCGTGAAGCGCGTGGGGAAGTCCCGCGACGAGAGCTGCAGCGAGCCGCCCGCGAAGTCACCCGGCATGTCAGGGGTGAAGGACTTGAAGACGTTGAGTCCCGAGAGCAGCGACGCTGGGAGCACGTCGAGCTGCACCCCAGGCTCGTCGGGGTCGAGGGAGGGCAGGGGCATGCCGTTGAGCAGGGCGTTCACGTAGCGCCCGCCGAGACCGCGCACGTACGCGTAGCGGCCGTTCACGATGGTCACGCCCACCACGCGCCGCGCGGCGTCGCTCACCGCGGCGTCGGGCGCGCGGGCGATGTCCTGCGCCGAGACCCCGTCGCTCACCGCCGCGGACTGTCGGCGCACCTGGAGCTGCGTCGCCGTGGTGCCGCGGTCCGCGCGCCCGCGGATCACCATCGTGCCGGCTTCCCCCGCGTCTCGCGGCGTCTCGGGCGCAGGCGTGGGCGCGGGTGTCGGTGCGGGCGCAGGCGCGGGTGCCGGCGTGGGCGTGGGCGCGGGCGTCGTCGGCTCGCCCGTCGCGGGCGGCGCGGTCGGCGCGGGCGGATCTCCCTGCAGCGCAACGGGTTGTGCGACGACCGGCGGGGGCGTCGGCGCGGTCACCGGGGTCGCGCCGAGGCGCAGGTCGAGGTCGGTGAACGCGCCCTCGCGCACCTCGACGTCGGCGCGCTCGGCGTTGCGGTTGCGGTCGAAGACGAGGCGCACGGTGTAGCGCCCGGGCGGGAGGCGCAGCTCGTAGCGCCCGTCGAGGTCGGTGCGGGTGCGGTACGCCGTGTCGGGCACCATCACCGTCACCTCCAGCGCGGGCTCGCCGCTGAGGTCGTAGGCGGTGCCGCGCACGCCGCTGGTCGCGCGGGGCTGGGCGAAGACCGTCGCCGGCGCGAGCAGCGCGGCGAGGGCGAGGCGGGTTCTCATGGGGGCGCTCACAGGTTGTCGAGCACGAAGCGAAAGGGCATCGTGCGGTAGACCGAGATGGCGTGGCCGTTCACCGTCGCGGGGCGAAAACGCCAGCGGCGCAAGGCTTCTCGCACGGCGTCGTGGAGGTCCTCGGGGCCGCGCACGATGCGCACGTCGCCCACCGAGCCGTCGGCGCGCACCACGAAGCGCGCGATGACCGTGCCCTGCACGCCCGCCTCGCGGAGCGACTCGGGGTACTCGGGCTGCTCGTTGCCGTCCATGGGCTCGGGGGCCGTGGCCTCGTCGGGGAGGTCCACGGGGCCGCTCGGGACCGTGGGCGCGGGCGTGGTCTCTTGCGTCGTGCGCTCGCCGTGGCCGCCCTCGTTGCCGCGCCCGGTGGAGGCGGTGTCGCCGCCGCGGTAGTTCGTGTTGGTCCCCGTGGGCACCGAGTCGCCCGGGGCGCCGGTGTTCCCCTCGGCGGTGAGGATCGGCGGCGGGGCGGCGGCGGGGGGAGGCTCCGGGGCTGGCGCGGGCGTCGCGGGGGTCGGCACGGGCACGCGCACGCGGTGGTGCTCGGGCGGCGGCGGGGGCGGCGCCTCGGCGGCGGGGGGCTCCGGCGGCGGCGGGGGGGGCGGGCGCTGCGGCGGGGTGTCGAACTCCACCACCGAGGCCGCGCGGGCGAGCTCTCTCGCGCGCGGGTGCCGGGACATCAGCGCGAGGGCCCCGAAGAGCGCGCCGTGGATCGCCAGGGTGATCAGCCCGGAGCGCCGCGGGGTCTCGTCGAAGACCGCAGACGCCGCGGTGGAGCGAGCGTGCGCGGAGGGGTCGCTCATGGCTGCGCAGGCTGCGGGGGCTGCTGCGTCTGGATCGCGAAGCGCGTGACGCCCGCGAGGCGCACGAGGTCGATGACCTCGGTGACGCGACCGTGGGGCACCGTACGATCGGCGGAGATCACCGCGCGGAGCTCGTGGTTGCCCTGCCAGCGCTGCGCGAGCTGCGCGCGGAGCTCGGGCTCGGTGACCGGCCGCGCGTCGAGAAAGAGCGCCCCCGCGCGGTCGACGGAGACGTTCGCCATCTGCGAGACCTCGGTGTCGCCCGCGCTGCGCGCGTTGGGGAGGTCCACGGGGATCGACTGCGCGACGATGTACTTCGCCGTCACCATGAAGATGATCAGCAGCACCAGGGCGATGTCGACGAAGGGCGTGACGTTGATCCCGCCGATCTCGCCGTCGGTGTCAGAGCTCGCGGCGCCGCCCATGTCACGCCACCGCCTGCGTCGCGCTCGCCGCGGCGCGTCGGGCGTGCGGGCGGTCGGCGCCGTAGTCGCGCCCGTGGATGTGCGCGAGCACGAGCTGCGTGAGCGACTCGGTGGAGGCGAGCATGGCCTTCACCCGGCGCTGAAAGATGTTGTTCGCGGCCACCGCGGGGATCGCCACGAGCAGCCCGATGGCCGTGGCCACGAGGGCCTCGGCGATGGTGCCCATGACCCTCCCGGTGGCGGCCTGCGCGGCGGCGGCGGCGGCGGCGCCGGAGATCCCGCTCGGGGGCTTGAGCGCGTCGAAGGCCTGAATGATCCCGATGACGGTGCCGAACAGCCCGACGAAGGGCGCGTTGTTGCCCACGGTGGAGAGGAACGCGAGGTTCTTCTCCAGCGCGGGGCGCACGCGCGCGGTGGTGGCGCTCATCACGCACTCCGCCGCGTGGGCGCCGCGGTGCTCGGCGTCGAGGCCGTCGAGGGCCACCAGCGCGGCGGGCGAGGGCGACGCGCGGAGGAGGGCCCGGGCGGCCTCCTCGTCACCCTCGCGCAGGCGGTCGTCGAGGGACTTGCCCAGCCGCGTGAGGTCGTCGGAGAGCCGACGGTAGTACCGCGCGCGCTCGACCATCACCCCGATGGACGCGATGGAGAGCCCGATGAGCACCCACATCACCCACTCCGCGCCGAGCATCGCGAAGGCCGTGAAGAGCTTGATGAGCGAGAATCCGTGGTGCATGCGCCTCCGCGCCACGGGTCTCTGCCCCGCGACGGAGGGGGAGGCTAGGTGCTGCGTGCGACACGCCGATGCGCGGCCGGTGACAAGGTCGCGCGGGTTCGCGGGGGTCTTCGACCGCGCCGTGACGACCGCGACGACGGTGTGACGAGGGTGACGGGCAGGCGCGCGGTTACAGCGGACGGACGTACTGCGCGAGGAGCACCTTCGCCGCGCCCACGCCGGGGAAGTACACCTCGAGCTTGAGCTCCGCGCCCGCGATCACCGAGCGCACCGTGCCCGGGCCGAACTTCGGGTGCTTCACCCGCATGCCCTTGCGAAACGCGCTGGGGATCGGCGCGTCGTCGGGCACGAACACCAGCTCGCCGGGAGGAGACTCGGGCATCGAGGGCGACTCGTCCTCGGCCACCTCGCGCAGGGTCGCGTCGCGCGAGACCAGCGCGTGCGCCCGCTGCGCGATGGAGCGCGGCGACACCGCGGGGATGGGCGGGCCGTGGGAGGTGCTCATCCGGCGGTCGAGGGAGGCCGCGCCGTCGCCCATCCCGAAGCGCCGCAGGGGCTTCGAGAGCACCTCGGCGGGGATCTCGAAGAGAAAGCGCGAGGGCTGAAAGATCTTCGTCTGCCCGAAGATCTGACGAAAGCGGCAGTAGCTCACGGTGAGGTTCTGTCGCGCGCGGGTGATGGCGACGTAGGCGAGGCGGCGCTCCTCCTCGAGCTCGTCGGGGTCGCTCCCGAGCTCGATGCCCTTGTACGGGAACATCCCGTCTTCGAGCGCGGCGATGAACACCGTCTGAAACTCCAGCCCCTTGGCCGAGTGCACGGTCATCAGCGAGACCCGCTCGCGCTCGCCGTCGCCCTGGGTCTCGATCTCCGAGAGCGACACGCGCTCCAGCCAGTCGCTCACCGTGGGCGCGTCAGACTCGGCCTCGTAGTCCTGCATCGAGCCGATGAGCTCCATGACGTTCTCGCGGCGGGACTCGTTCTCGGGGTCGTCCTTCGCGTCGAGCATGGCGCGGTAGCCCGTGCGCTCGAAGACGTCCCGCGCGAGCTCCGCGGGGCCCGAGGTGCCGTCCACCGCGGCGCGGCGCATCCCCGAGACGAGCTGGTAGAAGCCCCCGAGGGCCTTGCGGGCCGCGGCGCCCACGTCGTCGGGGAGGTCCCCCGTGGTGATGAGCTTCCAGAGCGAGCTGTTCTTCGCGTAGGCGTAGGCCTGCATCCGGTCGAGGGTGGTCTTGCCGATCTTGCGCGGCGGCACGTTCACCACCCGCAGCAGCGACACGTCGTCGTTGGGGTTCAAGAGCACGCGGAGGTAGGCGATGAGGTCCTTCACCTCGGCGCGCTCGTAGAAGCGCACGCCGCCGACGATGACGTACGGGACGTTGGCCACCCGCAGGGCCTCCTCCAGCGTGCGGCTCTGCGCGTGGATGCGGTAGAACAAGGCGATTTCGCGCGCGGGGGTGCCCCGCTCGAGGGCGCCCTTCACCCGCTGCGCGAGGCTCCGCGCCTCCTCGCGCTCGTCGTCGCAGGCCACGACCTCGATGAGCGGGCCGTCGGCGTTGTTGGTGAAGAGCGTCTTGCCCTCGCGCTGCAGGGCCTTGGAGATCACCGCGTTGGCCGCCCGCAGGATGCGCTTCGTGCTGCGGTAGTTCTGCTCCAGCTTCACCACCCGGGCGTCGGGGTGGTCCTGCTTGAAGTAGCCGATGTTGCGCACGTCGGCGCCGCGCCACGCGTAGATGGCCTGGTCGTCGTCGCCCACCACGCAGAGGTTGCGCCGGGTGCCCTCCAGCGCCCGCAGGATGCGGTACTGGGCGTTGTTCGTGTCTTGGAACTCGTCCACCAGGAGGTAGTGAAAGCGCTCCTGGAGCTCCGCCCGCACCTCGGCGTCGCCCTCCAGCAGCTTCGCCACCGACGAGATGAGGTCGCCGAAGTCCACCGCGTTGTTCTGCGCCTTGCGCTTCTCATACTCGGCCCAGGCCCGGGCGATGTGCTGCGCGGTCTGTCCCTGCGCCGCGGCCAGCATCCCCGCGGGGGACTGCACCTCCTGCTTGGCCCGGTCGATCTCGCCGAGGGTCTGTCGAATGGGCACCGACCGCTCATCGATGCGCAGGTCTTCGTAGATGCGCGACATCAGCGCGCGCTGGTCGCCGTCGTCATAGATCGCGAAGTCACGGCGCAGCCCGAGGCGCTCGCCGTACATCCGCAGGAGCTTCGCGCCGGTGGCGTGAAAGGTCGCGACCCAGAGGTCCTTCGCGCGGCGCTCGCCCACGAGGGCGGCGAGGCGGTGGCGCATCTCGCCCGCGGCCTTGTTGGTGAAGGTCACCGCGAGCACCCGGTACGGGGCCACGTCGTGGGCCGTGAGCAGGTTCGCGATGCGGTAGGTGATCACCCGGGTCTTGCCGCTGCCCGCGCCCGCGAACACCAGCAGCGGACCGTCTGCGTGGGTCGCCGCGAGCAGCTGCGGGGGGTTCAGCTCCCGGGGGAGCGCGCTGGGGTCGAACACGTCGTGGGCCTCCGGCGGGGGGTCCTAGCACTGTCCATGCATTCAGGTCACGAAGCGCGCGGGCGCCGCCGGAGTTCTTTCTCTGGGGCGCGCGGTCCGCTACGGTTCGCCACGCCGCGATGACCACCCGCGCCCTCGAGAGCCCCGCAGAAGAAGTCGCCGGGGAGGTGAATCCCGCGGACGCGAAGCCGTCCAAGCCGGGTGCGTCCCATGACCGAGCCATTGACCGCAGCCTCATCGAGCGCGCCGCGAAGGGTGACACCCGCGCCTTTCGCGAGCTCGTGGGGCGTCACCAGCGCAAGGCCCACGCCGTGGCCTACGGGGTGGTGCGCAACGTCGACGACGCCCGCGAGGTCACGCAAGACGCCTTCATGCGGGTCTACCGCCACCTCAACGACTTCGAGGGCCAGGCGAGCTTCTCCACGTGGCTCTACCGCATCGTGGTCAACCTCTCCATCGACCTCATCCGTCGGCGGTCGCCCAACAAGCACACCGAGCTCGACGACCGCACCGAGCTCGACGGCGCCCCCCACGAGCTGCTGCCCTACCGCGGCGACCGCGACCCGCTGGTTTCTTTGGAGCGCGGGCGCATTGTTGATTCCGTGCAGAAGTGCCTCGACCAGCTCCCGCCCTACCACCGCACGATCATCGTGCTCCGCGAGGTCGAGGGGATGTCCTACGAGGAGATCGCCGAGGTCATGCAGGTCCCCAAGGGCACGGTCATGTCGCGGCTGTTTCACGCGCGGCGCAAGATGCAGCGGTTGCTCCACGAGCTCCTCGGCGACGAGGTGCCGACCCCGCAAGACGACCGCGACGGGGAGGGGACGCCATGAGTCACCCTGACGACCTCACGCTTCAGTCCTGGCACGACGGCGAGGTGAGCGACGATGAGCGCGCCCGCCTCGCGTCTCACGTGGAGACCTGCGCGCAGTGCTCCGCCAAGGTCGACGGCCTGCGCTCCCTCGCGCGGGCGACGCAGCGCTGGGCCGACGCCGTGCCCGAGCTGCCCGACGATTTCGCCGACCTGCTGGTCGTCCGCGCCGAGGCGGAGCCGCCGGTGAAGTCCGCCCCGCCCGCCCCGGTGGCGAAGGTCATCCCGCTGCGCCGTCGGTGGGTCTACCCCGCCCTCGCCGCGGCCGCCGCGGGGCTCATCGCCCTGCGTGTCTCGCTGCCCAATCGCCCGGGCGGGGGTCTGATCTCGTCCACCCCGGTGCTCGTGGGCGGTGAGGGCTCCGGCGGCGCCAAGGTCACCCGGGTCGACATGCCCGGCGCGCAGAGCTTCACGGTGATGCAACTCCCCGGCGTGCGCCCCGACACGGTGACCGCCGTGGTGTGGATCCAAGACACAGACGAAAGCGGAGGTTCGCGATGAGGTGGGCGGTCCTGGGGGGGATGGCTGTGGTGTGCCTCAACGCGTCGGCCGTGTGGGCCGACCCCGGGCCGCGCGGTCTCTCCCAGGGCGTGTCGGTGGCCTCGCGCGCGGCGCAGCAGCCGGCCGCGGCGCCCAGCGTCGAGGTGCTGGTCATCGAGGCCACCACGGGCGACGGCGGGGTCGCCCCCGTGCTCGCGAACATCCCGCAGCTCCGGCAGCCCCCGCTGAACACCTTCGCGCAGATGCGCATGGTGTCGCGCAACACCGTGGCCCTCGGGCCCGCCGCGGCGACCACGGCGCTGCCCGGCAACCGCAGCGCGACCATCACCCTCGCGTCGCGCTCCCCCGAGAACCGCTATACGGTGAACGTGGCCTTCTCCACGGGCGGGAGCATTCAGTTCGTGGCCGGCGCGGGCGAGCCCTTCTTCACCGTGCGCGCGAGCCGCCCCGACCGCGCGATCATCCTCGGGTTCATCGTTCGCCACGGGCCCTGATGCAGCTCGTTCAGCCCACGACCATCACCCTGGCCGAGCGCGTCTCGCGCGCCTGCGGCCGTGAGGTCTGGGTCAAGCACGACAACGCCACCCACCCCCGCTACGGCGGCAACAAGGTGCGCAAGCTCGAGCACCTGCTCGACGAGGCCCGCCGCGAGGGCGCCACCCACCTGCTCACCGCGGGGGCCGCGGGGTCGCACCACGTGCTCGCCACGGTGGTCCACGGCGCCGCTGCGGGCTTCAAGGTCGAGGCCGTGCTCACGCCGCGACCGCGCACGGCGCACGCCATGGCGACGCTGCGGGCCACGATCGCGCAGGGCGCCACGCTGCACGGGTGCAGCAACGCGGCCGACGCGGTGGTGAACGCCCTCGCGCGGGCGGCGGTGCTGCGGGCGCAGGGCCATGGGGTGTACGTGATCCGCCCCGGCGGCTCGTCGGCGCGCGGCGCGCTGGGCTACGTGTCGGCCATGGCCGAGGCCCGCGAGCAGCTCAAGGACCTCGGGGTGAGCGTCGACGCGATGGTGGTCGCGCTGGGCTCCGGCGGCACCCTCGCGGGGATGCTCGCGGGCGCGCGGCTGCACGGGCTCGCCACGGAGCTCCTCGGGGTGCGCGTGGCCGGGGCGTGGATGTCGCCGCGACCGGCCGTGGCCGCCCTCGCCGAGGGGGCCCTCGCGCTGGCCCTGGGCGAGCGCACCGACGTCGCGAAGTCCTTCTCCCGCAACGACGTCGTCGCCATCGAGGACCACGTCGGCGAGGGCTACGGCCACCCCACCGACGAGGGCCGCGCCGCGATTGACCTCTTCGGC
>JBILLI010000935.1:0-2824 GCA_044376155.1 Polyangiales bacterium | reverse complement strand
AGGCCCGCCCTGGCAAGCGCGACGGAGCCTTCTGCGCGGGCATGGTGCCGGGCGTGGCGCCGCGGGTGCTGGTGAACTTTCAGGGACGCCTGCGCGATGTGTTCACCCTCGCCCACGAGCTCGGCCACGGCGTGCACTTCGCCCTCGCGGCCGAGAAGCAGTCGCTGCTGAACTACTGGCCCACCTCCCCCATGGCCGAGACCGCGAGCGTGTTCGGCGAGATGCTCCTCACCCGCAGGCTGCTCGGGGCGGTGCAAGACCGCGCGACCCGGCGGCAGCTCCTCGCGGCGCGCATCGAAGAGGCCCTCGGAACGATCCACCGGCAGGTGGCCTTCACCCGCTACGAGCGCAACGCCCACGACGAGCGCGCCCGCGCCGTGCTCACCACCGAGCGCCTCTGTGAGCTCTGGTCCGCCGAGACCGGGCGGTTGTACGGCGACGCCGTCGCCCGCGGACCGCAGGACGTCTGGGGCTGGGCCGGCATCCCCCACCTGCTGCACTACCGCTTCTACTGCTACTCGTACGCCTTCGGACAACTTCTGGTGTTCGCCCTCTACGAGCGCTGGCAGCGCGAGGGCGACGCCTTCGTGCCGCGCTACCTCGAGCTCCTCGCGGGCGGCGGCGGCGACACGCCCGTGGCCCTGCTCAAGCCCCTCGGCATCGACCTCACCGACCCCGACTTCTGGCGCGGCGGCCTCGACGTGGTCACCCGCATGGTCGACGAGTTCGCCGACGCCGTCTGACCCTGCTCGCCGCGGCACGGGCCCTGGCACCGGGGCCACCGCGGGCCCTGGCACAGCCCGCCCGGGTGCCACCCCGGGGGCCGTGCCACCCTCGAAATTCCCGGCAATTCCCGCGCATTCACGCGTTGGCATGAGGGCCGCAATGGAGTCTCTCCGAACGGCGCAGCAGCGCACGGAGGCTCCACCATGATCATCTCCCTCGTCATCACCCTCGTCTCTCTGGCCTTCACCGGCGTCATCTTCGCGAAGGTCTTCCTCCCGATGATCAAGAACGCGAACTCGCTGATGACCAACATGGCCGACGCCGCCCGCACCCGGGCGGACCTCCTCGCCCGCGGCGCCGAGGGCATGGGCCGTGTGCTCGGCGTGCGCGAGACCGGCACGCTGGTGAACTACCAGCCCGAGCTGCAGTTCGACCTCGAGATTCAGTCGGCGCAGGGGCAGCGCTTCAACGCGCAGTGCAGCGCGGTGGTGTCGCCCATGAACCTCGCCCGGGTGCAGCCTGGCGCGGTGATCCCGGTGCGCTTCGACCCGACGAACCTCGCCCGCGTCGCGCTCGCGATCTGAGCACTCGCTACGGGGCGCGCAGCCGACCGGGCGCGCCCTCTCTCCCCCACTCGCTGTGACACGCGTTGCAGTCTCCGTGGGGTGCATCTCCGCGCATCGCCCGCACCGCCCCGCCGCGCCGCACCACGACCCGCAGCGGGGGCGTGAGCGCGAGGCGGTGGTAGAAGTTCCCCCCCGAGTTCGTGACCATCGTCGCCGCGCGTCCCTGCGCGTCGGTGACCTCGACCCGCACCGGGTCGGCCGCGTCCATCACCACCCCGAAACACAGGTCAGGCTCGTGCAGCGTGGGGTACACCGTGCCCGCGGCGGTGAAGACCGCGGCGTCGGCCCGCGCGTGACACGCGATGCAGGCCATGCCCGGGTTCATGCGCGCCGACGAGGTGTTGCCGCCGTCCCAGGTCTCGCCCCGGGTGCACACCGAGGTCCCCGCGTCGGTCGTCGCCCCGGCGCTGCACCCCACCAACCACAGCCCCACGAGGGTCCATCCCGAGCGCGCCATGACCCGGCGAGGGTGTCTCGCGCACGGCACGCTTGGCAACGGCGCCGCGCGGCCCAAGGCTGTCGCGATGCCGTTTCGCTTCGACAACGCCTACGCCCGCCTCCCCGCCCACTTCTTCGCGCGCGTCACGCTCCGTCCCGCGCCCGCGCCGCGCTGGCTCGCGGTGAACGTCGCCCTCGGCGCGTCCCTGGGGCTCTCCGCCGAGGAGCTCCGCTCCACCGAGATGCTCCTGGCGCTCGCGGGCAACCGGGCGCCCGAGGGCGCCGAGCCCATCGCGCTGGCCTACGCGGGACACCAGTTCGGCGGCTTCGTGCCGCGGCTGGGAGACGGTCGGGCGCTGCTGCTCGGCGAGGCCCTCGACGCGCACGGTCGCCGCTGGGACGTGCAGCTCAAGGGCTCGGGCCCCACGGCCTTCTCGCGCGGCGGTGACGGTCGCGCGGCGCTGGGTCCGGTGCTGCGGGAGTTCCTGGTGAGCGAGGCGATGCACGCGCTCGGCGTGCCCACCACCCGCGCGCTCGCGGCGGTGCTCACGGGCGACGACGTGGTGCGCGACGAGGTGCTCCCGGGCGCCGTGCTCACCCGCGTGGCCGCGAGCCACCTGCGCGTGGGGACCTTTCAGTACTTCGCCGCCCGCGGTGACCGCGAGGCCCTCGCGACGCTGGTGGGGGTGGCCCTCGCGCGGCACTACCCCGACGCGGTGGGGGCGGCGTCGCCCGCCCTCGCGCTGCTCGACGCGGCGATGAACGCGCAGGCGTCGCTGATCGCCGCGTGGCTCTCGGTGGGCTTCGTGCACGGGGTGATGAACACCGACAACTGCGCGATCTCGGGCGAGACGCTCGACTACGGCCCCTGCGCCTTCCTCGACGCCTACGACCCGAAGCGGCGCTTCAGCTCCATCGACCACCAGGGCCGCTACGCGTTCATGAACCAGCCGCGCATCGCGCAGTGGAACCTCGCGCGCCTCGCCGAGGCGCTGCTCCCGCTGGTCGACGACGACGAGGCCCGCGCGGTGTCG
>JBILLI010000934.1:0-2840 GCA_044376155.1 Polyangiales bacterium | reverse complement strand
GCCTCCCGCCCTCACTCCGTGAGCGCGCCGAGGTCCCTGCCCGCGAGCCAGCCCGCGCGCCCTGCGATCGTACGCACGCGAACGAACTCCCCGTCGCGCTCCTCGCGGCCGCAGCCCTCGCGTTCTTCCACCACGTCGCTCCGACGCGCCCCGGTCGGCCGCTGCCCGCGCGTTCCTCCACCACGCCCCTCTTCGCGCGCTCCTCGCGGCCGCAGCCCGCGCGTCCTTCCACCGCGCCTCTCTGCACGCGCTCCTCGCGGCCGCAACCCTCGCGTCCTTCCACCACGTCGCTCCGACGCGCCGCCGCGCGCCCTCACGGCCCCTGCTCCGCCTCGCCCCGGTGCGCCCTCGTCACCCCGCCCGCCACAATGGGTACGCCCGTCGCCTGCGCGTTGGAAGCTAGAAAAGCCTGTGCGCCTGTGTCGTCCTCTCGGGCCACACCATGGCACGACCCCCTCGCTCCACACGCGCGTGGCGCAGCGCGCCTGTCCCGCTTCCCGAGCACCCAACGCGCTGGGATGCGCCGTCCTCCGCAGCGCGGGTGGGGCTTTACCGTGCGACGCGCGCCAACCCCGACGCCGAGGCGCCGAGGCGATGTCGCGACGCCGCGCGCATGTGGGAGGAGCTCGCCCGAGACGCGCTCACCCTCGACGACACGGTGACGGTCGGAGGGCGTCGCGACACGGTCGGTCGACACCTCGTCGCGAGCTGTCTACCCCCGTCACTCCGCCCGTCTCGCGACTTTGTGAAGGCATCGATCAACCACGTGCTCGAGGCCGTGAATCGCACGCACGGCGCCGAGGTCACAGCACGCTGCGCGGAGGCGCTGGAGGCCCTTGGCCAGTGGGTCTTCGCGCGCGCGGCGATGTCGCTGTGCCTCGATGATCTCGCGCCGAGCGCCGAGCACGAAGCCATGGTGCGAGAGGCGCTGGCGCGCATCGTCGAACTGCGCCAGCGGTACGAGGATGGGGAGATCACCGACAGCGAGCGTTCCAACAAGGCCATCGACCTCTGGGCCGAGGCCGGGGACCGGGACGGCCGGGCCGTGCTCCGGGCAACGCCACGCGACGGAGCCTTGTTCGGGCTCACCCAGGAGAACGGCGCGAAGATCCGCGCGCTGCGCGGCTCGATCCGGTTGCTGGCGTTGCCGTCGGGGGAGAGCGCGGAGTATCCGCTGCTTCACGCCTGCGCCGCGGGTCGATCGCCGCACGAGGCGTTCCTGCGCTGGCGAATGGAGCGACACGCAGCATTCGCCGAGGACCACGCTCCTGCGGCCATCGGCTCACTGCTGCACGACCTCGCCGTCGCGCTCGATGGAACCCAGGTCTCCGGGCTGGACTGTGGCACCGCGCAGGGCATCGTGATCGGCCCGCAGATGAGTGAGTCCGGCGAGGTGCTGCGCTCGCTGGGGGGGCGCGCCGAGGGGCGCGTGCTCGCGGCCGACGCGGTCACGCTCGGGGGCGACGTGCTCGCGCGGCGCGATGAGCGGGTGACCCCTGCGCTCGCACGACGCCTCGACGCCGCCGCGCTGCCCGCGGTGTCGGTGCGCGACCCGCTGGTGTGTGAGGGTGACACGGGCCCCTGCAGCCGCTGCCTCGGGCTCGACCCGCACGATGGGACGTGGCCCCAGCCCGCCGACGCGCTCGGTCCACGCATCGCGCACACGATCGCACGCGCCGTCCGAGAGCGCCCCGCACACATGTTTCACATCGGTTGTTGAGTCGGCGCGCATGCGCCGCGACCCGCACACGCACCAGGACCCACGAGCGCCATCACGGCGAGTCCCGGATTCCCCCAGACCACGACCCCCGGAGCGGAGCCATGATCACGACACGCAGAGGCGGCACGGTTCGATTCGGTGAGATGCAAGAGCTCATCGACGACTGCACTGGGTTGCGCTTCGGCCCCCAGCCCATCGCCCTCACGGTGTGGCGAGACGGTGCGCCCTCGGAGCGATACGGGTTGTCGCGACCCATGATCCTCTTCGTGCGCGACCAGGAGCAGGTGCCGCCGCGGACGGTCCTCGCGCGAGAGCGCCCGACAACGTCGCCCTCCCCGGCCCCGCCGCCTGACAACCTCGACGCGTTTCTCGCGGTGCTCAACGGCAGGATCCCGCGGGGCCAACGCCCTGCGATTGTTGCGCTGGCCGACGGCGTGGTGGAGTGCGCCGATCTCTGGGACCTCGCGGTGCGCGAGTCTACGGGGCGTCGTCGCGCGTGGCGGTTGCGCGGTCGTCTGGCGACGGTCCGTGTGGGCGACGCGGTCGCGGCGGGCGACGCGCTCTCCGAGGGCTGGCGCAGCCACCACCGGCTGCTGCGCGCGTGGGGGCTTGCGCGCCTGCGCGCGCACATGCTCGAGGAGTTCGACCTCTACGCTGCCTACGCGCCTGCTCCCCCGCCGCTCGCGTGGTGGAGCGTGGTGCTCCGCGCCATGACCGACTGGGTCCGCGTGCGTCGCGTGGGCGACAGCGGCCTGCGGCGCAACGCGATCGTCGCGCGGGCAGACTTCATCCGGGCTTCGCGAGAGACCGTCGCGCGGGGCGGTGCGCCCCCCGACGGCGTTGACGTGCTGCGAGGCCTCGACGGGCTCGCGCGACAACGGCTGCGCGCGTAGGGAGCCCTCTCGATGGCCGTCCATCGACATCGTTGGTACCGTGCGCCCGTGTTGCCATCTCATGCGAACGACGCATACAGTCTCGCCTCGCTCGAAGCCGCGTGGCGAGACTTCTCAAGAGTTGTCGATGCCCTCGGAGGTAGGTCCACAAGCGCCATCTTGTACGACCCCGCGGTTGCCCTCTCGCGACTGCCTGCTGGCACAAACAACCGCGAGCTGTTGCGTTG
>JBILLI010000214.1:0-10725 GCA_044376155.1 Polyangiales bacterium | reverse complement strand
CGCCGAGTCGGTGGCCACCGAGGCGGCCCGCACCCTGACCCGCGTCTCGCCCTGCGCGCCCGCCACGCCCACCGACGCCGCGTGCGCGCGGCGCTTCGTCGCGGCCTTCGGCGCCCGCGCGTTTCGTCGCCCGCTGGTCGACGACGAGGTCACGCGCTACCTCGCCCTGCACACCACCATCAGCGCGGCCGAGGGCTTCGCCGAGGGCGCCGAGGCGGTGATCAGCGCGATGCTGCAGTCGCCGCACTTTCTCTACCGCGCCGAGCTCGGCGTGGCCGACCGCGGCGTGTGGCGGCTCACGCCGTGGGAGGTCGCGAGTGAGCTCTCATACCTCTTCACGGGCACCATGCCCGACGACGTGCTCTTCGCCGCCGCGGCCGACGGGCGCCTCGCGACGCCCGCGGGGGTCGAGGCGCAGGCGCGACGTCTCCTCGCCACGCCCGCGGCGCGCGAGGGCATGCGGCGCTTCGTGCGGCAGTGGCTCGAGGTCGACCGCGTGGGCACGGTGCCCAAAGACGCCGCGGAGTTCGCCGACTTCACGCCCGCGGTGCGCGCGTCGATGTCGCAGGAGTTCGACCGCTACGTCGACGCCGTGCTCGCCGCGCCCCGTGTGGGACTCACGGAGCTGCTCTCGGGGGCGTTCACCTACGTCGACCCGACCCTCGCGACCTTCTATGGGCTCACCGCCGCGGGCGCGGCCGACGCGCAGGGGTTTCGTCGGGTCGACACGCCCGAGGCCCCGCGCGCCGGGCTGCTCACGCTCGGCGCGGTGATGGCGGTGCACGCGCGGCCCAACTCGTCGTCGCCCATCCATCGCGGGCGCATGGTCCGCGAGCGACTGCTCTGCCAGTCGCTGCCGCCGCCGCCGCCGGGGATCAACGCCCAACCCCCGACGCCCGACCCCACCCGCTCGCTGCGCGAGCAGTACGCCATGCACGCCTCGGTGCGCCCCTGCGTGGACTGCCACCGGCTCATCGACCCCATCGGGTACACCTTCGAGTCCTTCGACGGCGTCGGCCGCGCGCGTACGCAGGAGAACGGCCGGGCCCTCGACACCTCGGGCGAAATCGTGGGCAGCGCGCGCTCCGACGCGCCCCTGCGCGACGCGCGGGACCTCGTCGCGCACCTCGCCGCGAGCCCCGAGGTGCACGACTGCTTCGCGCGACAGGTGTTCCGCTACGCCTACGCCGTGCCCGTCACCGCGCAGACCGCGTGCACCCTCGCCGCGGTGCAGCAGGGGTTTCGCGACGAGGGGCGGTCGATCCCCGAGCTCCTCGTGGCGCTCACGCGCTCGGTGCACTTCGTCACCCGCACGGGCGAGGCGGTGCCCTCCCCGACGCCCGCCGACGCCGGCGTCGCGCCCGATGTCTTCGCGGCCATCGACGCGCCCGGCGCCGACGTGGTGACCGCCCGCGACGCGGGGGCTGCGACCACGCCCGGAGTGACCACCGCGACCACCCGCGACTCGACCTGGGAGACGGGTTTCTGCGAGCGCGTCGCGGTGACCAACACCACCGCCGCGTCGGTCACCTGGACGGTCGTGCACCGCATCGAGGGGCGCGTGACCACGAGCTGGAACTCCGAGCGCGTCGGCGACGGCGGCGACGTGGTCTTTCGCGGCGCGATGTGGAACCGCACCCTCGCCCCGGGCGAGCGCACCGAGCTCGGGTTCTGCGCGTCTCGCTGAGACCTCGACCGACGCTCAGCGCGCCACGGGTCGGAGGACCGGGGTGGCGAGAGGGTGGTCGAGGGCCTCGCGCATCGCCGCCGCGGCCTGGGCGAGGGCGATCCCACCCCGCGGCAGCGCGAAGGGGTTCACCCGCACGACGCCCTCGGTCGCCACGGTGATCATGTCCGCCCGCGCCGGGACGCGCAGCGACGGGCTCCCCGGGCGACGCCAGGGGGAGCGCGATGCGAGGTGGTGGAAGAGCACCCGCCCCGACGCCGGCGCGCCGAGCAGCCCTGGGCGGTCGGCGATGCCCCCGTCGGCGTAGGGGCGGCCGTCGATCCACACGGGCTGAAAGAGCAACGGCAGGGCGCACGAGGCGTGGATCGCCGCCGCGAGGTCGCCCTCACGCAGCGCCACGGTGCGAAGCGCGCGGAGGTCGAAGACCGAGGGGGCGAAGGGGATGCGGCATTCCGCCAGATCTCGCTGCGGGAGAAGGGCTTCGAGGATCCCGCGGAAGCGCCGTCCGCGCAGCAGGCCCGCGCCGGGGGCGGGGTCCCAGAAGTCGTCGCGGCGAAGGGTGTGCAGCCGCGCGCGGAGGTCGTCGACGCCGAGGCCCGCGGCGTAGAGCCCGGTGACCAGGGCGCCCGCGCTGGAGCCCGTCACCGAGGCGGGCGCGAAGCCTGCGTCGAGCAGCGCCCCGAGCGCGCCCGTGTGCGCGAAGAACCCGAAGAAGCCCGACGACATCGTCAGGGTGAAGGGGCCCTCTCGGAGCCACTCGCGGAGCGTCGGCGGAGCACCCATCGGGCCGCGACGCTATCACCCCGCGGGCCGCGACGGCGGGCCGTTCAGGCCCGAGGGGCGGGGGCCGCGAGCGCGTCCTTGAGGCGCAGAAAGGGTCGCTCCAGCGTGCGCAGGCTGAGCTCCGCGGCGAGGAACGACACCGCCACCGAGAGCAGCATGAAGACCGTCAGGCCGACGGGCTCCGCGCGCTCCACCGCGGCCTCGGGCCCGAGCAGCGAGCGCCCCATCGCCACGGGCTCCAGCGGCACCACCGCGCGCACCACCCCCACGCGGTGGAGCACGTAGAGCCCGTAGCTCCGCGCGCCCACCGCGACGATCGCCGGGTGAGAGAGCGCCCGCGCGGGCAGCGCCTCGGGACGCGTGACGACGTGACCGACCGCGCCCGCGAAGAGCAGCGCCACGAGGCTGTACCCAGGGCCCATCATGGGCCGCGTCCAGAAGGCCGGACCGTGTCGGGCGACGATCCCGCCGACGCCCAACGCCCCCGCCGCGAGCGCCCACGGCGCCGCCCGATGCAGCGCGCGCCGCCCCGCCTCCGAGGTCATCGCCGCCGCCATCGTCGCGCCGAGCAGGAGCCCGTCGAGGCGACACGGCGTGAGCACGTAGAGCGCCTGTGACGAGACGTCGGCGCGCAGGAGCATGAAGCGTGTGGCGAGGCCCGCGGCGAGCAGCGCGGCGCACAGACGCGGGAGCCCGCGCGCGCCGCAGAGCGCCACCGCGGCGGGCCACACGAGGTAGAACTGCTCCTCGATGGCGAGGGACCAGAAGTGGTTCACGTCGAAGTGCGCGTTGGTGAACACGCCGGTGCCGCGCAGCACCGATGCGACGTTGGTGAGGTAGAGCCACAGCCAGCCCTGGTGCGCGTCGATGGGCGCGGCCGTCACCCCCGGCAGCAGCGCGGGCGCGAGCACGAGCACCCCGAGCAGCGTGGCGTAGTACAGCGGAAAGATCCGCAGCGCGCGCCGCACGAAGAACCGTCGGTAGTACCCGGGCGCGCCGCGGGCTTCGAGCAGCACGCGGGTGATCAAGAAGCCCGAGAGCACGAAGAAGAGGTCCACCCCGCACCACGCGAGGCGAAAGGCCGACACGACGCGCAGGGCCGCGGGGGTGGACACCGCGGGGTCGAGCGCGAAGTGGTGCAGCATCACCATCAGCGCCGCGACGCCGCGCACGCCGTCGAGGGCGGGCAGGTGCGCGGGCGCGCTCACGGGGGGTGGGGCCTCCGCGCGCGGCGGGCGTTCTCGGGAGCGGCGGCGCCCTGCGCGGGTCATGGCGCGTTGGGGAGGAAGGCGACGTACTCGACCAGGAGGAAGCACTGCAGCAGCGCGCCCACGAGGATCACCCACTGCGCGTGCCGCGGCGGCACCAGGGTCAGCAGCGGGAACATCGACAGGGAGTACCGCGAGACGCCCCACACCACGTGACCGCCGCCGCCCAGGGTCATCACCATGTACGCGATCACCCAGGTCGCCTCGGCGAGGCGGCGCTGGCGCACCAGGGTGACGGCGCCCGCGACCCACGCGCCCGCGAGGACCCAGCCCACGGTGTTCGACAGGCGGCCCCGGGCCGAGAGCAGCGCGCGCCAGTCGTCGAAGAGCACCGAGCCCGCGTCGTGGGCGAGCAGGCCCCAGGCCTGCTTCGCGTGAAAGTAGGCCCATGGGTCGTGGAACTTCACCGCGAAATAGCCGCACAACCCGGCGAAGCCCAGCAGCGCCCCGGCCGCCGGCGCCAGCGCGCGCAGGGTCGGGCGAGGGCCCTCGCGGCGCATCCACGCATCGACCAGCAGCGTTGGGATGAGCACGATGCCGTGCACCCGCGTGAGCGCCGCCAGCGCGGCGAGCACGGCGGCCGCGCGCCAGCGGTCCTGCCGCGCGAGCACGAAGCTCCCCAGCGCGCAGGTGAGGAACAGGCTCTCGCTGTACACCGACGCGAGGATGAACGACGAGGGCAGCGCGAGCAGCAGGACGACCGCGGTCCAGGGCTCGGCGCCGCTCCGCCGCGCGTAGCCGTGCACGAGGTACATCGCCGCGAGCAGGCAGAGCGACGAGACCACCACGCCGCCCTGGTACGTGCCCAGCGAGAGCAGCGACGCCGCGGCCTTCATCAAGATCGAGTAGAGCGGGAAGAAGCCCGCGGTGGACTCCTGGGTGCGGTCGAAGGCGTAGCCCTGGTCGGCGAGGGCCTGGTACCAGCCCGCGTCCCAGCGCGCGAGCAGCGGCACCCCGGGGGCCGTGTGCCACCCGGGCTGCGGTCGAATCGCGAGCTCGTCGACGCTGGCGCGCGCGAGGAGGTGCACGACGGCGAGGTATCCGCCCCAGAGCGCGAGCAGCCGCAGCGACCGCGGGCCCTCGGGGAAGGGCGCGAGGCTCGGCGCGTCCTCGGTCCCCCGCGCCTCGAACTCATCCTCCGCCGACGCCTCGCTCGGCGCGGCCTCGGCCTCGCTTCGTGTGCCGCGCGCCCGTCGTCGTGCCATCGCGACCATTGGGGGATCACCGCCGCGCGCATGTCAATGCCGAAGGTCGCGCCGCGCCCGGGCTTTACACCGCCGCGGCGATCGGAAACTCTCGCGGCCCTCATGGCCGACCTCTTCATCGACTACGACGAGACCCGCGTCTACGGCGACTACGCCGTGGAGCAGATCGCCCACATGGTGCTCGGCCGCGTGCGCGAGCTCGACCCGGCGCTACAGCACGTGAGCCACGCGCTGCGCATCGCCTCCGACGCCGTGGCCGCGCACCTCTACGCCGCCCGCGCCCAGGACCCCGCGTACCACCAGCAGGTCGCCCGCCGCGAGGCGCCCGTGGCCGAGGCGCGCGACGTGCTCGCGCGATTCTCGAAGCACCTGGAGTCGCACCGCGCGGGCTCGGTGGCCTACGGCGCGTTCTTCGTCGAGCCCTCCAACACCCTCTCGCGGCGCGGCCCGCAGCGCCTCCTCGCGGCCATGGACCACGTGCTCGGCTCCCTCGACGAGCACCACGACTCGGTGCGCGACCTCGACCACTGGCGTGCCGAGATCGCCGCCGCGCGCAGCGGGCTCGAAGATGTCGTGGCCGCCGACCGGCAGCTCCGGCAGCGCGCCGTCGAGGGCGCCGGGCTCGAGGCCGCGCGGTCCCACTGGCTGAGGGTCTACGAGGCCGCCAAGCACCTGGTGCACGGCGCGCTGCTGCTCAGCGGCTCGACCCTCTCGCTCGATGAAATCTTTGACGACCTCGCCGACGTCCATCACGCCGAGGGCGTGGTCGACGACGCCCCGCCCGCCTCGGAGGAATAGTCCGTGAAGCTCCTTCGCGCCTCGCTCTTCGCCGCCCTCGCGCTGACCCCGGCCGCGGTCGTGGCCCAGCCTCGCCCCATGGTGGAGCGCATCCAGCCCGCGTCGGGTCCCGCGGGCACTCGCGTGCGCATCGTAGGCCGCGGGTTCTCTCGCGCCTACACCGTCTCGTTCAACGGCCAGCCGGTGACCCCGGTGGAGGTGCTCCCCGAGCGCGTGGTCGTGACGGTCCCCGAGGGGGCGCAGACCGGGCCCTTTCTGCTCTCGCACGGCGACGACGAGCTCCAGACCGAGCCCTTCACCGTCACCGCCGCCGGGGCCGCCCCCACGGTCACCGCGATGGAGCCTGCGGCCGGCGCGCCGGGCAGCGAGGTGACCCTCCGCGGGCAGAACTTCGCCGCGCGCCCCACCGACAACACCGTGCTCTTTCAGGGCATCGCCGCGGTCGTGCAGGTCGCCGAGCCCACCACCCTGCGGGTCATCGTGCCCGTCGGCGCACAGAGCGGCCCGGTCACCGTGCGCACCGCCGGCGGCGAGGCCCGCGCCCCGGGAGAGTTCACCGTGGGGGCGCGCGTGGCGATCCGCGAGCTCTCGGCCCTGGCGGTCTCGCCGGGTGGACGGATCGTGCTGCGCGGCAACGGCTTCGACGCGCGTCCGGCGCAGAACCGGGTGACCCTGGGAGGCCGTCCGCTGCGGGTGCTGCGGGCCACGGCGGGGGAGCTCGAGGTCGAGGTGCCCCTCGGCGTCGAGAGCGGCAACGTGGCCGTGGACGTCCCGCGCGTCGGTCGCTTCGAGTACCCGCGTCGGCTCTTCGTGGGCGCCGCGCCGACGATCACCGCGGTGAACCCCCCGCAGGCCGCGCCGGGCGGACGGGTGACCCTCACGGGCACCGGCTTCGGCAGCGACGCGTCGCGCGTGGCGGTGACCCTGGGCGGTCGCGAAATGCGCGTGACCTCGGTCTCGCCCACCGAGATCGTCGCGACGGTGCCCGCGGGCGCCACCTCGGCGCGCATCGAGGTCACGGCCAACGGCATCGGCCCCGTGAGCACCCCCGCGGAGTACCTCGTGCTCCAGGCCCTCAGCCTCGCGCGCTTCGAGCCGCGCAGCGGCGACGTGGGTGACAGCATCACCCTCTCGGGCACGGGCTTCGCGGCCGACCCCGCGCAGAACACCGTGCGGCTGGGCACCGCCGCGGCCACCGTGGTGTCGGCCTCTGACACCGCCCTCGTGGTGCAGGTCCCGCAGGCGCGCTCGGGACTCTGGAGCGTCACCGTGGCCGGCAGCGGCGAGGTGCGCGCCCGCGCGCCCTTCATGGTCTCGATGCGCCCGCGCATCACCGCGATGGAGCCCGCGGCGGGCATTCCCGGCTCTCAGGTCGTGCTGCGCGGCATGAACTTCCCCGCCGACCGCACGCTCGCCACCGTGCGGCTCAATGGCCAGGACGTGCCCGTGGTGGAGTACACCCGCGAGGCCATCACCGTGACCGTGCCCGCGAACGCGCAGACCGGCCGCTTCGAGATCATCGGGCGGCTCCAGGGCACGGGCCGCGCCGAGAGCGACTTCGCCGTGCTCCAGCCCGTGACCCTCACCGCCGTGGACCCGCCCGCGGGCCCCGTGGGCAGCACCATCACCCTGCGCGGCACGGGCTTCGAGCCCGACCCGACGCGCCTGCGCATTCGCATCGGCACGGTGCTCGTGCCCGCGCTCACCAGCAGCACCGCCGAGGCGACCTTTCGCGTGCCCCCGCGCCTCCGCGACGGCGCGCTGGTGGTCGAGGCCGACGGCCGACAGCCCGTGCAGGCGCCCGAGAACTTTCGGGTGACCCTGCCCCCGCAGGTGACCGCCGTGGCCCCCGCCGCGGCCGCCCCGGGTGCGCCGATCACGTTGCGCGGCAGGAACTTCGGCGCTGACACCGCCGCGGTGGAGGTCACGGTGGGCGGGCAGCCCTGTGCGGTCACCGCGGTGACGGCGACGGCGGTGACGTGCACGCTCGCGGCGGAGTCTACGGGCGGCCCGGTATTGCTGCGCGTGCGCTACGGCGGCGAGGCCCGGGGTCGCGCGCCGCTGCGGGTCAACCGTCCCCGGCCCTGATCCTCGACGCCCCACGACGAATCTCCGCGCGGCGCGCGGCGCTGCACACCGGGGAGGGGTGCGGATCGCGCGGCGCACCACGCGTCCCGCGGCTCGGCGGTGCTACCTTCACCCCTTCGAGGAGGCTCCAGCGAACGTGCAGAAGAACCCTGGCTTGACGCAACTCATCGAGCGCGAAGGGCGCACCGTCGCCCGGCGGCTGCGCAAGGTGCGCCTCTCGGTGCTCGACGGCGCCGACCAGGGCGTGACCTTCGAGGCCGCGCAAGACGAGATCCGCGTGGGCTCGTCCGACGACAACGACCTGGTGCTCCGAGACCCCTCGGTGTCGCGTCGGCACCTCTCCCTGCGGCTCACCGCCGACGGGATCCGCGTGCGGGACCTCGGGAGCACCAACGGGATCTTTCTGAACAACATTCGCGTGCACGACGCGGTGGTGAGCGGCGGGGTCGAGCTCCTCGTGGGCGCCACCCGGGTGCGCGTCGAGGCCCTCGGCGAGACTGTTGAGAAGGACATCTCCGCGGCCATTCGCTTCGGTCGCCTCGTGGGCGCCAGCGCCACGATGCGCGAGGTCTTCGCCGTGCTCGAGCGCGTGGCCCCGTCGGACCTCACGGTGCTCATCGAGGGCGAGCCGGGAACGGGCAAGGAGCTCGTGGCCGACGCGCTGCACCGCCACTCGGCGCGCAAGGGCGGCGCGTTCACCGTCTTCGACTGCGCCGCGGTGCCCAAGGACCAGATCGAGGTCGAGCTCTTCGGCGTGGTGGGCAAGCGCGAGGGGCAGTTCCAGCGCTCCGACGGCGGCACGCTCTTTCTCGCCGAGGTGTCAGAGCTCCCGGGGGACGTGCAGGCGAAGCTCCTGCGGGCCCTCGACACGAAGCACATCCGCCCCGTGGGCGCGCCCGCGCCGGTGCCCGTGGACGTGCGCGTGGTGGCCTCCACCTGCCGCAACCTCCCCCGCGAGGTGAAGGAGAACCGCTTTCGCCAGGACCTCTACTACCGGCTCGCGGCCGTGGTGGTGAAGCTCCCGCCGCTGCGCTCGCGCCTCGAAGACGTCTCCCTGCTCATCGAGACCGCCGCCGAGGACATCAACCGCCACCGCGCCGCGCAGGGCCTCGCCGCGCTGCCCGGGCTCGACAAGCGCGCCACCGACCTCCTGCTGCAGTACGACTTCCCGGGCAACGTGCGCGAGCTGCGCAACCTCGTGGAGCGCTTCTCGGTCTTCGGCCCCGACCCCAACGCGCTGCAGAACCCCGAGGGGGTGATGTCCCGCGCGGGGGGCTGGGAGATCCGCACCGACCTGCCCTTTCACGACGCCAAGGAGATCTGGACCGACATCTTCGAGAAGGCCTACCTCACGAAGCTGCTCCAGACCCACGGGCACAACGTCTCCGCGGCCGCGCGCACCTCGGGCATCGACCGTCGCCACCTCCAGCGGCTGATGGTCAAGCACGACCTGCGCGAGCGCCGCGACGACGAGTGACCGCTCCCCCCGCGCGCCGACACCAGTTGCGTCGGCGCCGCGCGGGTCGCATCGTCCCGCCGACTCCATGAGCAACCCCACTGACCTGTCGAACCTCGTGCGCGCGATGGTCGAGAGCTACCGCGGCGACCGCCGGGGGCAGCGCATCAACCGTCGGTACACCCCCTCTCGCGACGAGATCATCGAGGTGCTGCAGCTCCTCTTGCAGCTCTTCTACCCGGGGTATTTCGGCCGCCGCGAGGTGAGCGACGACGACCTTGAGTTCCACGTGGGTGTGCTTCTTTCGACCCTGCGCGAGAAGCTCACCCGCCAGGTGGAACTGTGCCTCTGCCACGAGGACGAGAGCGACGGCACCTCGGTGGACCTCCCGCGCTGCCACAAGCACGCCACGGGTCGCGTCGAAGCCTTCATGGAAGAACTCCCGAACCTCCGCGCGCTGCTGCTGAAGGACGTGCAGGCGGCCTTCGACGGCGACCCCGCGGCGCGCAACCTCGACGAGGTGATCTTCGCGTACCCCGGGCTCCTCGCGGTGTCGGTCTACCGGGTCGCGCACCTGCTGCACACCCTCGACGTGCCCCTCATGCCGCGCATCATGACCGAGTGGGCGCACGCCGTGACGGGCTGCGACATCCACCCCGGCGCGAAGGTCGGCGAGAGCTTCTTCATCGACCACGCGACGGGCGTGGTGGTGGGCGAGACCTCGGACATCGGCAACCACGTGAAGCTCTACCAGGGGGTGACCCTTGGCGCGCTCTCCATCGCGCGAGACCCCAACGGGCGGGTCATTCGCGGCACCAAGCGCCACCCCACGGTGGAGGATCAGGTCACGGTCTACGCCAACGCCACGGTGCTCGGCGGCGAGACGGTGCTGGGCCGCGGGTCGGTGGTGGGGGGATCGGTGTTCCTCACCCGCTCCATCGGCGACGGGCACAAGGTCGCGCTGAAGGCGCCCGAGCTCCGGGTGGCCACGCCCGACAGCAAGGCCCCGCCGCCGCCGTACGTCCCCGACTTCGACATCTGACCCGCGCGTTGTCGGCGCCCGCGTGCATCCCAGGTACACCCTCGTGAACGAGCCCTCTCCCCCTTCGCGCTTCGTGAACCTCCCCGCCGCCCGCGCGCGCTTCGGCGACCGGGTCGACCGCCTTGGGACGATGTTCCACCGCGGTGACCCCCTCGCCGACGCCGCCGCCGACGCCCTCGCGGCGATGCCCGTGGACCTCCGCGAGGTCACCCTGGAGCGCGCGCTGCGGCAGGGGTGCGCGCCCGACGACCCCGAGGCCCTGCGCGCCCTCCTCGCGCAGTGTGAGCGCGTGCCCTTCTGGGTCGACTTCGCGCGCTGCGACCGCGGGGGCGCGGCCTTCTTGAAGTCGGGCATCGCGGGGGGGTTGATCCTGGGGTCGTACTCGCTCACGGCGGGGT
>JBILLI010000933.1:0-2844 GCA_044376155.1 Polyangiales bacterium | reverse complement strand
TCGGTGCCCTGCTCGGCGATGGCGGCGAGGGGCGCGCCGAGGCCCATGATCCCGAGGTTGCGCTCGAAGCCCGGCACCTGCACCGACTCGGTGAGGCGCCAGCGACCCGCGTGGTGGGAGCACGCGAGCACGCCGGGCATCATCCCCTCGGTGGGCTGGCACTGGGCGACGAAGTAGCCCGCCTCGAGCCCCGACAGGGTGTCGACGATGCGCACGCGCACGGGGTCACCGCGGCGCAGGCCGAGGCGCTGGGCGTCCTGCGTGGCGATCCAGAGGGGGTTGTGGTTCTGGCCGATCTCCATGAGCCATTTGGAGTTCACCGAGCGCGTGTGGATGTTGTAGGGCAGGCGAAAGATCGGGTTCAGCGCGAAGGCGTTGGCCTCGGTCATGAAGCGGTGGTGCACGTGCGAGACGATGTGCTCCATCGCGGCGACCTGCGCGGGGGTGCGGGGGTAGATGGGCACCGCGTACTCGGGCCAACCCCAGCGCTTCATCCACGGGGAGAAGAACTCCATCTTGCGCGAGAGGGTGTTGAAGCCCGCGCGCAGCCCGCCCTCCTCGTCGCGCACGCCGATGTGGTGCCGCCCCTCGGGGGTGTCGACGTAGACCTGCTTCGTGCGGGGATCGGTCTGGACCTGGTCGAGGGGATACTCCACCGGCCCGCCCCAGAACCGCGGCTCCTTCACCTTCACCACGTTGCGGGCGGCGTCGACGTGCAGCTCTTCTTCGTGCACCCGGTAGACCGCGCGCTTCTCGGTCCACGCGCCGCGGTCGCGCATGAAGGAGTAGCAGGGGAACCGCCGGGCGAACTCGGCGAGCCGTCGCTCGTCGGGGGTGCGGGCAGACGCGGCCTTCTCGCGCGCGGCGGACTCCGCGGCGGCGCGCAGGCCGGCAAGGGTGCCGAACGCGGCGTCGTAGTACTCCGCGATGGTCACCGGGCGGCCGGGGTTGCTCCGGCTCTCCCAGTACCGACGGATCCCGAGGCTGCCGTCGGGGTCGACGTGGTGGAAGAGGAGGTTGATCCAGACCTCGTTCTCCTCCCACACCTCGCCGAGGCCCGCGCGCATGTGGGCCTCCAGCGTGGCCTTCGCGGGGTCTCGCGGGGTCCACCCCGAGAGCTCGAGGGCGACGCGCAGCACGGGCTGTCGAAACGCGGTCCACGCCTCGGTGTTGGTGGGCTCGGAGTGCTGGTCGTGCCGCTCGCCGCTGAGCCCCACCGGGAGGATGTAGTCCATGAACCAATTGGTCTCGGACCACGTGGGCGAGAGGTTGAGCGTGAGCTCCATCTTGCGCTCGTCGCGCAGCACCTCGATCCAGCGAAAGCCGTCGGGGTTGATCCACACGGGGTTGTATTGCCGCGGGATCCACACGGCGAGGGAGCGCTGCACGTTGAGCCCGCGCGCCCGCCAGCGATCCTGCCAGGCCACATCGCTCAGCAGGTGCGGGAGGAGGTAGGAGAGCTCGTAGGTCGCGAGGGGCCACTCGGGCGGGTACGAGAGGTCGTTCCAGGCGTCGACCTTCTCGGGCTGCCCGGCCACGCACGCACCGCCGCCCTTGCCGCCGAGGGCGATGACCCTGCCTTCCTCCACGCCGAGGGCGCCCTCGCCGCTGAAGTTCCCCGTGAGCGCGAGGAGGAAGATCCCGGTGCGCGCGCTGCTCATCCATCCGCCGCGCACGCCGGCGGCGGAGGCGCGCCAGAAGAACG
Source organism: Polyangiales bacterium (assembly GCA_044376155.1). Lineage (GTDB taxonomy): Bacteria > Myxococcota_A > Polyangia > Polyangiales > JAWKRB01. The sequence continues at coordinate 1,139 of JBILLI010000933.1, read as the reverse complement.
AGGTGATGCGGTCCCCCGCCCACACGATGTGCTGGTAGAGCTGCTCGAGCTTCGCCACGGGCACGCGAGACTCGGCCGCGGCCCACTCCATCGTGTACGCGCCGTACATGTCGCGAATGACCCGGGTGAAGTCCTCGAAGGTGTTGCCGTCGGGGATCGCCGCGAGGAACCCGCGGTCGTGCAGGAGCTGGAGCTGCTCGCGGTCGTCCATGAGCTCGGCCCAGTTCCACCAGCGCTCGACGAACGCGCGATTCCAACGGTCCTCGCGCAGGAGGCGCCCCGCCATCGCGAGATAGATCGCCGCCTCGCTGCCGGGCCAGCACGGGATCCAGAGGTCGGCGATGCCCGCGGAGTTTGAGAGCCGCGGGTCCATCACCACGAGCCGCGCGCCGCGCTGCCGCGCGCGGGAGATCTGCGCCGCCGACTGCTGAAAGTAGTGCCCCGCGTCGGCCGCGTGGGACGACTGCAGCAGGATCAGCCGCGCGTTCTCCCAGTCGGGCGCGCTGCGGTCGTCGTTGACCCACGAGAGGCTGCCGAAGCGGGCCCCCGCGGAGCAGATGTTGGTGTGAGAACTCTGGCAGTCCTGCTTGAGGCTGGCCCACACCCGCGGGGTGAAGCCGGCCTCGTTGGGCCTGCCCACGTGGTGCATGATGGAGGTGTGCGCCGCGCTGCCCTCGCGCCGCAGCGCCTCGCGCATCTTTCCGCCGATGGCGCGCAGGGCCTCGTCCCAGGTGGTGCGCACGAAGCGCCCGTCGCCGCGCCGCGAGCCCGGCGCGCGCTTGAGCGGGAAGGGGATGCGGTCGGGGTCATACATCTGGCTCTGCACCGCGTAGCCCTTGGCGCAGTTGCGCCCCTGGCTGCCCGTGTGCAGGGGGTTGCCCATGTACTTCTTCACCGTGAGGGTCTCTTTGTCGATCCACGCGGTGAGGCCGCACACGGCCTCGCAGTTGTTGCAGGCCGTCGGCACGATCACGTAGTCGTGCACCTTCACGTCGTGGCGGGCGATGCCGCCGCGCTTCCAGTCGTCGCCGCTGAGCTCGCGCCAGCCGTGCCAGCGCTCGAAGGGCGGGTACGCGCTGAAGTTCCCGTTCACCACCGGGAGCTTGTCGAAGCGCGGCGGCACGCGCTGCCCCAGCGCG
>JBILLI010000931.1:0-2849 GCA_044376155.1 Polyangiales bacterium | reverse complement strand
GAAAGGACGCGAGGGCAGCGGCCGCGAGGGGCGCGTGGGAACGAGGTGGGAGAAGAACGCGAGGCGCGCGCGAGCGCGGACGAATGGACGACGCAGGCGTCAGCCGCGAAGGTCCTCGAAGTCGTCGTGCGGGGGCACCTCGGCAATTGCGTCTTCGATCCAGGTTGGCAGTGGACCGTAGACCTTGCGGACCTGTCCATCCACACAGCGCGCGCAGAGTCGCGCGTCGGCTCCGTCGATGGAGTTGTCGAAGATGTACGCGCGTTGGACGAGGGGCAGCGCCACGGCGAGGTTCGCCATCGCGCGCGTGTATCGCGCGATGATCTTCGGGATGCTGACGTCGTGGCCGCCGCGCATCACGCGCTGGGCGACGCGCGCCGCGTTGATCTCGGGCGTGGTGGTCCCCACGAAGAAGAGGCGGACGAAGTACCCGGCCCGCACCGCGCGCGAGACGAAGTCGACCTTGCCGGCCGTCGAGAACACCGTCTCGAAGGCGATGCCGAGGTGCGCTGCCAGGAGTTCCTCGCGACGGCGCTCGGTCCAATTCGCGGCGTCTCGTACCGCGAGGGGGTCGTTCCACCCTCCAAATCGAGCCTGCGCGATCTCGTCGGGGTTGAGATACTCGACGCCCTCGCTCCAGTGGTCGGCGCGCAGGCGCTCGGTCACCGTGGTCTTGCCCGAGCCGTTGGGGCCCGCGATGACCAGAAGGACCGGTCTCATCCCCCGGCGCCGGACCTCGCGAGCGTCTCGCGAGCGCGAACCTTCTCCGCGGCGATCTGCGCGCGCAGCGCTTGCAACGCGGCATCTCGCCCAACGCGTGCATCGCGCATCGCGCGATGCATCAGCTCCCGCAGTTCGTCGTCGGTGGGTTCGTAGGCGGGGTCTGCGAGTCGGAGTGACGACATGAATTCACCGTAGCATGGCCGCGCGGAGGGACGACGCGCTCAGCCATCGGCACGCTCGAGGGGGGAGGGCGCATGGTGGTGGCGAGACTTCGAAGAGCCGCCACGACGCTCGCGCGGCCGCATCGTGGCAGCAGCGCTGCGGGGCAGCGTCATCGCGAGGACGTCACAGAGCGACGTGGTGGCGGGCCGCGAGGGCAGCGGTCGACCGGGACGCGTGGGCGCGAGGTGGGAGAAGAACGCGAGGGCAGCGGCCGCGAGGGGTCTGTTCAGAAGCCCGAGGGGAGGATCACGGAGGACAGCGGCACGCGGTCGGCGTTGGCCTCGGTCCAGCGGATGGGGCCGTTGAGGTATCCCGCGGTGAGGTCGTGGTACCCGCCGAAGTTGCCGCCGACGGCGCCCTGGGCGGTGCCCCAGGAGTTCTTGATGCGCAGGAGCGACATCTCGCCGAACTGCTCCGCGAGGCGCATGTCTGCCGCGGAGGCGAGCACCCCCACGGGCAGGGTGCGCTCCGGCATGCCGGGCTGGCGGATCACCACCTCGTAGTCCTCGGAGACCACGAGGTGACCGCCCTGGCGACCGGGCCCGCTGGCGGCGCGGAGGGTCTCGAGGCTGAACGCGCCGGTGGTGCCGTGGCGGGCGTTGAAGTCCACGAGCCACGAGACGATCACGGGCTGCGCGGCGTTGAGCGAGCGCATGATCCTGCGCTGCAGGGCGATGCGCGACGTGGCGGTGGTGGGGTACGAGGCGCTGCGCCACGCGTACCGCCCGCCGGGGATCACGTCGGAGAGGAAGCCGTCGAAGCGCGTGGGCGCGGTTGTGGCGCTCCGGGCGACCATGGTGCGGATCGGGAAGGCCGTGGCCCTGCGCATCCACGTCGCCGGGGTGACCGTCGCGCGGGGGAGGAGGGTGCGCGCGGAGATCCCGTACACCCGGCGGATCTCCGCGCGGATGTCGTCGTTGATGCGCCACGCGTCGAAGAGCACGTTGAGCACGATCTGCGGGTCGCGGCGCGCGGTGGCGGTGGCGAGGCGGCCCTCGCCGTTGAGCTCGTTGTTGATCGCCGTGAGGGCCTCGGACTGCCGCGTGGAGCGCTCGGCGCTGGCCTCTTCAGAGATGAACTCCGACTCCATCACCACACCCCGGTCGCGCAGGATGGTGACCGCGGTGTCCCACCAGCCGCCCGTGGAGACCTCGTCGCGCATGGACATCGCGTTGCGGGTGACGCCCCCGGCGGCCTGGCCGGTGATCTTGCGGTGCCAGTCCCAGAAGGTGATCCACGACTCCGAGACGTTCACCGACTGCTCGGTGCGCGCGCGGTGCAGCGACTCGAGCCACCCCGTCGCCGCGTAGGACCAGCAGTTGCCGATGGACTGCCGCCGCACGTCGGTGTGGCTGACATCGGTGACCGGTTCGACGAGCTCGTCGAGGAAGTCCTCGGAGGTCTCGGCGTCGCCGACACACGACGCGGCGAGCATCCCCGCGGCCATGACGGTCGCGAGCCAGGAACGACGGGTGAACGTGGTGGGGTCCTGCATCGGGGCGCTCCGTACAAAGGGCGTCGGGGGCGACGCGCGGGGAGCCATACATCAACCCCACGCGCCGCACCAGCGCACCGCCCGACGCCTCGAACGCCCCGAGGCGCTGCCACTCCTCCGGTGCGTCCTCTCGGGCAACGGGTTCATCTCGGGGTGCCTCTCCCAGGCTCGCCTGGTTTCATGGCGAACTCGCAAGGGCATGAGCCCTCTTCCCAGGCCCCGCCCCCGCCTCGGGTTCGCGCCGGGACACTTCTCCGAAATACGCTTATTGTCTTGGCGAATTCGCGGTGCGTGGCCCCCTTCCCCGGCCCTTCCCCGCCTCGGTTCACCTCGGGACACATCTCTGAAATGCGCTTGTTCTTGTGGTGAATTCGCGATTCGTGGCCCCCTTCCCCGGCCCTTCCCGCGC
>JBILLI010000932.1:0-2849 GCA_044376155.1 Polyangiales bacterium | reverse complement strand
CATCGCGATCGCACAGTTGTTGTGGCGCGGAGGCGGGCAGACCGACGAGCGCGCGACCCCGACGCGGTACGCGGCGCGCGCGCAGGGGTGCGCGGGAAGGAGCGATCCGCTCGCGATCGAGGTCTTTCCGGGCGATCAACTGCTCCTCGCGCTCTCGCTGGACCTGAAGCTCGAACTCACTTCGGGATGGTTCAGCGCGCTGAAGTCGCTCCTGGACGACTGGCTCCAATGCAAGCTCGAAGGCTCCGTCGCGCTGGAGGGAAAGCTTGAGTACCTCCGAGGCTGGCGCGAAGACCGCGACTGGCGGGTCTTCTTCGCGGAGGAGTTTCACTGCCGCCCGAGCGGCAAGTTCGAGGCGCGCGCGCAGGTCTCTCTGCTCAGCCTCGCGACGGGCGGGCTGCCAGCCTCCTTCCTCAAGTACGCGGCGGACATCGGGGTGTTCCTTGAGGTGACGATCCCGCTCACGCTCAAGGTCGACCTGGCCTCGAAGCAATTCCCCGGGGACGCAGCGCGGAGCGCCCGCAAGTTCAAGGGCGGCATCGAGCTCGCGCCCAAAGCCGCCGCAGGGCTCTACGCCCAGGTCGGCTCGAAGGAGGTGCTCGGCGTCGCGGTCTCGGGCAGCGGCAACGTCGACGGGAAGATCGGCGGCCCGGTCGAGCAAGCCGCGCACGCCGTGACCTTCACCCCCGAGGCCGAGTTCGCGCCGGTGCGGGTGCAGGTCAAGCTCCTCGTGCGGGCCCTCGTGTGGAAGAGCGAGTGGTCCTGGGACTTTCCCGTCACCCGCCCCCATAAGACGCGGGCCGAGACGCCCTGGAAGCTTTTTGAGTTCAATCGATAGAGAGGGGTCCCCTTGCGCAATCGCTTCGAACTATTTGTCGAGACGTCCGGCGTCGAGGTCGCCGCGGGGCTGCAAGGCGCGCCGCTCGTGCGCTTCGCGGGCGCGACCGCGCAGCAGGCACGCGTGCCCGTGGACTGGTGGATCTCCGACGAAGAGAACGTCCTCTCCGCCGAGGTCTCACCCGTGGAGGACGCGCCCCACGCCTCCCTCGCGATCGCCCTCGTGGACCCGTCGGATCGCTTCGATCCCCTCGCGATCGCGCGGTGGCGCTGGCCGGTGGGGGCCCTGACGGAGCCCTTCGCGTTGCGCCTCCCGTTCTCCGTGTCCTTGGCGTCGCCAGCGTTCGCCGACCTTGACGCGGTGTCGTCGCTGGAGCCCTCGGACCTCGCGGCGATTCACGCGCTCGTCGGCGGGCTGGTCGACGCGATCTCGCGTCGTGACGCAGCCGCCCTCGTGGGGCTCCTTGCGCATCGGCTGCGCGACTTCTGCGCGGTCTTCGACGACGACCTCGAAGAGCACCGCGCGGTGGTCCACGACGACTTCGCGGAGATGCTCCGGGTGATGTCGCTCGATCCTGTGTTGATCGACGACGTTCGCGTCACGCCCTGCGCGGGCGACCGGGTGTTTCATATCGCGAAGGCTGACGGCACGGAGCTGCTGGTGCTGCGCAACGCCGAAGGTGAATCCGTGATGCAGGTCTACGTGGGCCGCGCCGACGGTCGATGGCGCGTCGTGCGCTGAGCGTTCGTCGATGAGCGAGTCGCCCTTCGAGAAGACCACCGAGACTCCTCCCGCCGCGGATGACCTCGCGCGCACGCAGGAGTCTTCGGCCGCGGGAGGGACGCTCTTTGACCCCGAGGGCGCCTCGGCCGCGGCGGCGCGATCGGCCCTCGCCGGGGAGACAGCACTGGTTCCCGGCGCGGCCCCCAGGGTGGTGACCCGGGCTCCGTCGGCGGTGGTCCCGCGCACGCGTCGGCGGGGCGTGATCGTCGCGGCGCTGGGGGGGGGGGTGGCGGTGGTGGTCGGCATTGCCCTGTCGCTCTCCTCGACGCCCGAGACGGCACCGGCCGCGGGTTACGACCTGGCGATGCGCACCGAGCCCGTCGATGCGCGCATCGAGCTGGATGGAGAGTTCGTCTCGGTCGGGGTCGTCCTCCGACGCCTGCCGCGTGACGGTCGCCATCACACCCTGCGGGTCTCAGCCGCGGGCCATGTGACGCGCACACTCTCCTTCGTCGACCGCTCCCCGGGGGACCTCGTGACGCTCGACCCCCTGCCGCCGGTCGCTCCCGCCATCGCCCCGCCCGCGCGGCCTGGCGGCGGTGCGGAGCCGATGGATCAGGCCCGGGGCTGCATGCGATCCGGGCTCCCGCAAGAGTCGATCAATCGATGTGTGGTGAGGGCGCTGGAGGGCAGGGCCTCTTCAGAGACCGAGCTGCGGCTGCTGTGCGTGACGTATCGCTCGATGGGCGATCGGTTGAACGCCGTTCGAAACATGCGGCGCTACGTCACCCGGTACCCCGCTACGCGCTACACGGATCAGTTTCAAGACTACATCAACACGCAATGAGGACCGAATGAAGAAGGCCTCCTGGTTCATGGTCGCAGGCTTCGCCCTTGGCCTCACGCTCGCGCTCGGGTGTGAGCGTCGACGAAACGACGATGCGCCTCCGCCCGAGAACAACACCGAGCTGGAGCGCGTGCGCGCCGAGCTCCGCGCTTCGCAGCAACGGATGCAGATGACGGAGGGCAGGATTCAGGCGCTGACCCAGCAGCAGGCGATGCAGCAGGCGCAGAATCAGGCGCTCCGCGGCCAGCTTCAGCAGATGGGCACCAAGATGCAACAGGCGCAGGGGCGCATGGCCGCCATGCAGCGGCAGGCACGGATCGCCCGGGGCGAGATGGAGGGGCTGTCAAGGCAGGCGTCTGCGATGTCGCAGGAGGCCCCCAACCCCGACGCGCACCCGCCCTTTCGTCAGCAGCTCGGTGGCATTCGCAACGACCTCTTCGG
>JBILLI010001005.1:0-2559 GCA_044376155.1 Polyangiales bacterium | reverse complement strand
GCGGCGCGGCGTGCGAGAGCTCCACCGTGACGTCACGGATCCCGTTGTCGCGCAGGGCTTCGAGCGTCACCGTCAGCACCTCGAGGTCGGCGTCGGGCGAGGGCCAGCCCACGCACTCCACCCCGGCCTGCGCGAGCTGTCGCTGCTGGGAGGCGCGGCCCCGCGCGCGGCGGAGCACCGAGCCCTCGTAGCAGAGCCGCACCGGGCGCGGCGCGTCGGGGCGCGTGGCGACGATGCGCGCGACCTGCGGGGTCATGTCAGCACGCAGCGCGAGCACCTCGGCGGTGTCGGGGTCGAGAAAGCGCACGAGGTCTCCGCGCTCCTGCCCGGGGCTGACGCGCAGGAGCACGTCCTCGCGCTCAAAGGCCGGGGTGATGACGGGCTCGTAGCCGTAGCGCGCGAAGGCCCCGAGGGCGCAGCGGGCGGTGGCGCGGCGCTTCGCCACGTCGGCGCCGAGCAGGTCGCGCAGGCCCAGCGGCGGGCTCAGGGGGACGGCGGCGGGGGTGATCCACGGGGAGGCGTTGTCGTCGCGGTGCACCGCGCGATCTGAGCACGACTCGCGCGCCGCGCGCGACGGTGTACGCTCCCGCGCCCTGGAGGTCTGTCCCGCCATGTCACGAGTGATGAACTTCAGCGCGGGCCCCGCCGCGCTCCCCGCCGCGGCGCTGGAGCGCGCCCGCGACGAGCTCCTGGACTTCGCCGGCACGGGCATGTCGGTGATGGAGCAGAGCCACCGCGGCAAGGCCTATGAGCGCGTGCACACCGAGGCGCAGTCCCTCGTGCGGTCGCTGCTCGGGGCGCCCGACGAGTACGAGGTGATGCTCCTGCAGGGCGGCGCCAGCGCGCTCTTCGCGCAGGTGCCGATGAACTTCCTGCACCGCGGCCGCCGCGCGGAGTACGCCGTCACCGGAGGATGGGGCGAGCGCGCCCTCGAAGAGGCGCAACGCGTGGGCGACGCGCAGGACCTCGCGCGGATGCAGAAGCGCTACACCCGCATCCCCGGCCCCGAGGCCCACGACTTCGCGCCCGACGCGGCCTACGCGCACATCACCAGCAACAACACCCTGGAGGGCACGCAGTACCACGCGTTCCCCGAAGCCCCGGGCGTTCCCCTGATCGCGGACATGTCGTCAGACTTCCTCTGGCGCCCCTTCGACCTCTCCCGCTTCGCGCTGGTCTACGCCGGCGCGCAGAAGAACCTCGGGCCTTCGGGCGTGGTGATCGCGCTGGCGCGCAAGGACTTTCTCGCCTCGGCACGCACCGACATCCCGAAGTACCTCCGCCTCGCGACGCACGCCGACGCGGGGTCGCTCTACAACACCCCGCCGACCTTCTCGGTGTACATGGTGCGCAACGTGCTGCTCTGGCTGCAGGCGCAGGGCGGCCTCGGGGCGATGGAGGTGCGCAACCGCGCGAAGGCCGCGGCCCTCTACGCCGCCCTCGACGCGCACGCGGGCTTCTACCAGCTCCCGGTGGAGCCCGCGCACCGCTCGGTGATGAACGTGGTGTGGCGGCTCGGCAGCGAGGACCTCGACGCGCGCTTCGTGAAGGCCGCCGAGGCCGAGGGCATGGTGGGGCTGAAGGGCCACCGCAGCACCGGCGGCGTGCGGGCGTCGATCTACAACGCCGTGGAGCCCGCGTGGGTCGACGCGCTGGCGGCGTTCTGCGCGGAGTTCGCGCGGCGCCACGGGTGAGTCACCACTCGAAGGTCACGTTCGCGATGTAGCGGTCGAACTGGTGCGGCATGGTGGTGAGGGGCAGCGGGGCCGTCACGCGCCGCACGCAGGCCGCCACCACGCCCGCGTTGGGGATCGTGCTCGACGGCCCGCCCCACGCCCGCGCGAAGTTCGTCGACACGCGGAAGTCCAGCACCAGCGCGAGTCGGCCCTGACCGCTGGCGCATCCCGCGATCTGCGCGGCGCGAGACGCGAGGTGCTGGTCGAGCGCGGGGAGGCGATCACACGCCGCGCCCGGGGTCACCACGGGCGACCCCGCGGCCCAGCAGCGCGACACCGTGATCGGTCCAATGGTGATGGTCCCGCCGTCGGTGACGACAGGGGCGGCGGGCTCGGCGCCGGCGTCGGCGTTGGGCTCGGCGGCCGGCTCGGGGCCCGGCTCCGCGGCGGTGCTGGCATCCACGCGGGCGACCGCGGGGGGCGGCGTCGGAGGCGGCGCGGGGGCGGTGAGGGGCGGCGGCGCGGGGGGCGCGCGATGCAGGAGCATCCATCCGCCGAAGACGGCGACGAAGCCGCCCACGAGGGACGACAGCGCGACGATGGCGACGGTGCGGGGGCTGAACGAGTCCTCCACGGCGGGCGCACCATAGTCGCACCCTCACGGCCTGGGCAATCGTCGCCGCGCGGGCCCTCAGCTTCGAACGGCGAGCGCGCCGATCTCGGTGAGGAAGTACAGCTCCCGCAGCACGTCGCGCGCCTGCGCCCGACGCTCGGCGCAGACCGCCTGGACGACCGCGCGCACGCTGTTGCGCCCGTCGGCGTGGCGCAGCACCTCGGGGCCCAGCGGGCCGCTGCCCGTGCGCTGGATCCCCTTGAGCGGTGA
>JBILLI010000930.1:0-2851 GCA_044376155.1 Polyangiales bacterium | reverse complement strand
GTTCCACGGCGCGCATCGTACCCCGGCCCGCGGCCGCGCGCGTGGTAGCGTCGTCGCCCTCCGATGCGCCCCCTGCACCTCTGTCTCCCTGTCTTCGCCCTCGCCGCGTGCGGGGGTAGCACCGCCCAACGCCCGGCCCCGGTGACCCCCGCGGTCGTCGCGCAGACCGCGCCCGCGCCCACGCCGCCGACGCCCCGCGCGCCCCGGTGGACGCCGCGTCAGGGCCCCTCCCTCGAAGCCCTGCTGCGCGTGCACCGCGCGTGGGCGCCGACCCCATCGCCCGACGGGCGTCGCGTGGTCTTCCTCTCCGACGCCTCGGGGCTGCCGCTCGCGCACACCGCCGACGTCGGCGCCACGCCCGCGGCCGAGACCTCGTGGACGCGCCTGCTGGAGAGCACCGAGCGGGTGCAGTACGCCCACTGGGCGCCCGGCGCCGCAGGGATCTTCTTCGGGCAAGACACCGGCGGCGATGAGAACACCCGCATCCACCGCATCGTGCCCGGACAGGCCGCCGCGGCCCTCACCCCGGCGGGCGTGAAGACCTTCCTCGGGACCTTCAACACCCGGGGCACCGCCTTCGCGTTCACCTCCAACGAGCGCGACCGCGGGGCCTTCGACGTCTACGTGCGCAACACCGTGGGCGACGCCCCCGCGCGCCGCGTGATGGAGACCACGGGGCACTACGAGGCCCAGGATTTCTCCGCCGACGGCCGCACCCTCGCGGTGGTCGAGGAGCGCGGGAGCTTCGACACCGACGTGCACCTCGTGCCCTCGGCGGGAGGCCCCTCGCGGCGCATCACCACCCACACGGGCGACGTGCGCTGGATGGCCCCGCGCTTCTCCCGCGACGGCCGCGCGCTCTTCGTCATCACCGACGAGGGCCGGGAGTTCATGAACCTCGCGGTGCTCCCGCTCAACGGCCCGGCCGACGCGCCGCGGATTGCGCCCACGTTCCTCCACGAAGAGGCCCACGACGTCGACCTCTTCGAGGTCTCCCGCGAGGGATCCGTGATGGCCGCGGTGCTCAACGTCGACGGCTACTCCCAGCTCCGGCTGTACAACCTCGCGACCACCGCGCCCCTCACCGAGCGCCCGCGGCCGCAGCTCCCGCCCGGGAACATCGGGTCGATGACGTTCGCGCAGAACGGCGCGGCGCTCTTCGTGAGCCTCGGCCGCGCGGTGTCGCCCGACGAGGTGTGGCGCGTCGACACCCGCACCGGCGCCGCCACGCAGGTCACCGCCGCGGACCACGGGGAGTTCACCGAGCAGAGCTTCGTCGAGCCCACGCTGGAGCGCGTCGCGAGCTTCGACGGGCTCGAGGTGCCCTTCTTCCTCTTCCGCCCCCGCGGGATGCAGCCGGGCGATCGCGCGCCCGCGGTGGTCTGGGTGCACGGCGGCCCCGAGGCGCAGTTCACCCCGTACTTCTCGCCCGTGATCCAGTACCTCGTGGCCAGCGGGTACGTGGTGGCCGCGCCCAACGTGCGGGGCTCCACGGGCTACGGCAAGCGCTACGCCCACCTCGATGACGTGGCCCTGCGCGAAGACAGCGTGCGGGACCTTGAGCACGTGAACCAGTGGCTCCGCGGCAGGGACTACGTGCTCCCCGACCGCATCGCCGTCACGGGCGGATCGTACGGGGGATACATGGTCCTCGCGGCGATCACCCTGCAGCCCACGCTCTGGGCGGCGGCGTGCGACATCGTGGGCATCGCGAACTTTCGCACCTTCCTCGAGCGCACCGCGAGCTACCGCCGCGCCCTGCGCGAGGCCGAGTACGGCAGCCTCGCGCGCGACGGCGAGGTGCTCGACCGGGTGTCCCCCATCCACCGGGTCGACCGCATCCGCGCGCCGCTCTTCGTGATCCACGGCGCCAACGACCCGAGAGTTCCGGTGCACGAGGCCGAGCAGATCGTGGCCGCGCTGCGCGGGCGCAACCAGCGGGTGGAGTACGTGCGCTTCGAGAACGAGGGGCACGGGATCTTTCGGCTGGAGAACAAGGTCCGCGCGTACGGCGAGCTCGTGCGCTTCTTCAACGACGTCCTCGGCGCGCCGTAACCCCTTCTCTCGCAACAGGATCGGTACCATGACCCAGACCCTCGCGGTGATCGGCGGCAGCGGGCTCTACCAGATGCCCGGGCTCACAGACGTAGACGAAGTGCGGGTGGAGACCCCGTGGGGCGAGCCCTCCGACGCGGTGATCCGCGGGCGCCTGGGCGGCACCGCGCTGCTCTTTCTCCCGCGGCACGGGCGGGGGCATCGGGTGTCGCCCTCGAACATCAACTACCGCGCGAACCTCTGGGCGCTGAAGAAGCTCGGCGCCACGCAGGTGCTGTCGGTCTCCGCGGTGGGCTCCCTGCGCGAAGAGATCGTGCCCGGCCACCTCGTGGTGGTGGACCAGTTCATCGACCGCACCCGCCAGCGCGCGTCGACCTTCTTCGATGAAGGGGTGGTCGCGCACGTCTCCGTGGCCGACCCGGTGTGCCCGCTGCTCGCCCGCGCCGTGGCCGCCCGCGCGCGGGGCATCGGCGCGACCGTGCACGAGGGCGGCACCTACGTGTGCATCGAGGGGCCGCGCTTCAGCACCCGCGCCGAGAGCCACGCGTGGCGCGCGTGGAACGCCTCGGTGGTGGGGATGACCAACGTGCCCGAGGCCTTCCTCGCGCGCGAGTGTGAGCTCCCCTACGCCACCCTCGCCCTCGCCACGGACTACGACTGCTGGCGCGAGCACGACGAGGTCGACGTGAGCTCGATCCTCGCGGTGATCCGCGACAACGTGTCCCGCGCGCAGGGCGTGGTGCGCGCCCTCGCCGAGGACATGCCCGACGTCGCCGCGAGCCCCGCCCATGGCGCG
>JBILLI010000929.1:0-2854 GCA_044376155.1 Polyangiales bacterium | reverse complement strand
AGCGTGCGCATGGGAGGGCTCGAGGCGCGCGCACCCTCGCACGCCGCGCCGCGCCGACGGAAGGGATCGCGACGACGCCGGGAGGGCGACGCGCGGTTGTGGCACCATCGCGCGCATGCGCCAGACCCCCTTGCTTCTCGTCGGACTCCTCGCCGCCTGCTCCACGGACCCAGCGCCCGGCACCGACGCATCGCCGGTGGACGCGCCCGCGGCCTCCGCAGACGCGGTCGACGCGAGCACCACCCCTCCGGACGTGCCCGCGGTGCGTGACGTCCCCGCGGTGAGTGACGTCCCGGTGGTGAGTGACGTCCCGGTGGTGAGTGACGTCCCGGTGGTGAGTGACATCCCTGTGGTGACTGACATCCCTGTGGTGACTGACGTCCCTGTGGTGACTGACGTCCCTGTGGTGAGTGACGTCCCCGCGGTGACTGACGTCCCGGTGGTGAGTGACGTCCCCGCGGAGACTGACATCCCCGTGGTGAGTGACGTCCCCGCGGAGTTGGACGTGCCCATGGTGCGTGACGTGCCCGTTGCGATGGACACACCCACCCCCATGGATGTGACCGATGTGCCTGCGGCACAAGACGTTCCGCCCGTTTGTGACGGCGGGACGACGGTCTGTGGCAACACCTGCGCGGACCTGCAGAGCGACCGTGGCAACTGCGGGAGCTGCGGTCGTCGCTGCTGCTCGTCGCTGCGCTGCCAGCGGGGGCAATGCGTGCCCTTCGATTGTCCGCCCGGGATCTCTCCCTGCGCGGCGCCCGCGATGCCCGGGCTCACCTGCGGCTTCGACCAGACCTGCGTGAACCTCGCGAGCGATCCGCGGAACTGCGGCGTGTGTGGCGTCGCGTGTGGGAGCGGGCAGCTTTGTTCCGAAGGCGGCTGCGTCGGCCGCACCGCGGATGGGAGCTTTCTGCCGTCGATTCGGCCGGGCGCCGCGGGGCCCCTGGACATCGTCGCCACGGGGCTCGGCGGGGTGCAAGGGCTGCTGCTGAGCAGCGACGGGCAGACGGCCTACGTGAGCGCGACGGGCGCCGGGGTCATCTGGCGCGTGGCGCTGCAGGAGCTGCCCGCCACGCCCGTGCGCTGGGCCGAGGGGCTGACCGGCCCGTCGCAGCTCACGTGGGACCCCATGGGCGCCATCGTGGTGGCCGAGCGCGAGGGCAACCGGGTCACACGCATCGCGCTGAACGGCGACGGCACCGCGGGCCCGCGCACCTCGCTCCCGCACGCGTTTCAGGGCCCGTGGGGGGTGGTCTTCGACGCCGCGGGGAACCTCCTGGTGTCGAACGAGTTCGGCGACACGGTGGACCGCGTCACGCCCTCGGGAGAGATCACGCGCGGGGTGATCCCGCGCTTCCCCGCGCCGCTGGACCTGCGCTACGACCTCGCGGGGAACCTCTACGTCGGAGACTACGGCAACCCCCTCACCACCGGGGTCAACGTGTTCGTGCACGACGCGATGCTCCGCCGCACCCGCACGGTCGCCGGCCTGCTCGGCCCCATCGGGCTCGCGATCGACCTCGCGGGGGACGTCTACGTCGCGAACTACCGCGGCAACAACGTCGTGCGGGTGAGCGCCGCGGGCGCGCAGACGGTGTACGCGACGGGGCTCGTGGGGCCGCACGCCATCGCGTTCGATCCGCGCGGGCGTCTGTACGTCGCCGACTACGGCAACCAGCGGCTCGTGCGCTTTCGCCGGCCCTGAGCGTCCGCTCAGCGTTCCGGAGTCATCGCGAACACCGCGGGGACCTCGGGCTCGCCGTGCATGTACGCCGTGCGCGCGAGCGTGCCCACGGCGCGCAGGCTCCGCACCATGACCTTGCCCGAGTCGGGATACCCGCAGACCTCGTGCGGCTCGTGGGGGCCGATGGCGAGGTACACGAGGTCCTCGGTGTCGGAGGTGTTCGCGACCTGGTGCGCGGTCTGCGTGCCCGCGGGGCACGTCACGCAGTCGCCCTCGCGCAGGGCGTACACCGCGTCGCCGTAGCGCAGCGCGCCGCGGCCCGAGAGCACGAAGAAGACCTCGTCCTCGAGGGCGTGGTGATGAAAGGGGCAGGCCACGGTCTGCGGCGGCACGCGCACCCGCACCACCCCGAGCTTGCCGCCCCGCTCGCGCATCGTCGGCGTGAGCACCTTGTCGTACGCGCCGAAGCGCCCCTCTACCCCGCCGGTCTCGGCGACCTCGGCGATGTTCACGATCGGTGACGTTCCCATGGCCCGCGGTTGTATCCCGCCCCGCGCGGCGGCGGGGATTGGGGTACGCTCGCGGCGGACTCACCGAGGGGCGATTCGCGTGGCGATGACAGGGGCAGGGCGAGCGTGGCGACGCGGTCTGACGGCGCTCGCCGGGGCCCTCGCGCTGGGGCTCTCGCTGTTCGCGTGGAGCTTCACGTCGTCGCCGCTGCCGCCCGTCGCGCCGTGGCGGGGCGCGCTCCCCGAGGCCCGTCCGCCCGCAGGGATGGCGGTGTTCGCGCTGCCCACGGGGGTCACCCACCGCAGCGCGGCCTTCGCGTACCGCGGCGGGTCGTTCGCCGACGCGCGGGACTTCGCCATGTGCGCGACGCTGGTGCGCCACCCCCGCGGGGACGTGCTCATCGACACGGGCCTCGGTCGCAACGTCGCCGCCCACCTCCAGCGCATGCCCCGGGCGTTCCGCGCCATCACCCGCTACACCCGCGGGCGCTCGGCGGCCGAGCAGCTCGACGCGGCGGGGTATGACCCGGCGCGCCTCCGGGCGATCCTGCTCACGCACGCGCACTGGGACCACGCCAGCGGGCTCGAAGAGTTCCCGCGCACACCCGTGTGGGTAACCGCGGAGGAGCGGCGCTTCATCGACGACGGCGGCGCGCTC
>JBILLI010000213.1:0-10790 GCA_044376155.1 Polyangiales bacterium | reverse complement strand
CGAGCAGCCCGCGCGTGCGACGCCTCGCCCGCGAGGCCGACATCGACCTTGAGCGCGTGCGCGGCAGCGGTCCGCACGGTCGCGTGACCGAGGCTGACCTCGCGGCGCCCGCCGCCCCTGGCCCCGACGTCTCGACGGTCGCGCGCGAGGGAGACGTCGTCAGCGACGCGTCGTCGATGCGTCGCACCATCGCGCGTCGGCTCGTCGAGTCGAAGCAGACCGTGCCGCACTTCTATCTGGAGGTCGACCTCGATGTCGGCCCGCTCATGGAGCTCCGGGAGCGCATCAACGCCGCGGGCGCGCCCGACACCAAGGTGTCGGTGAACGACCTGCTCATTCGCGCGTGCGCGCTGAGCCTGCGCGCCGTGCCCGAAGCGAACGCCTCATGGGTCGGCGGCAAGGTCGTGCGGTACGGGCGCGTGGACGTGTCCGTGGCCGTGGCCATCGACGACGGCCTGCTCACGCCAGTGGTGCGCGCGGCCGACGGGCTGACGGTGAGCGCGATCTCCGCGGTCGTGCGCGACCTCGCGGGGCGGGCGAGGGCGCGCAAGCTCAAGCCCGACGAGATGCAGGGCGGCACCTTCTCGATCTCGAACCTCGGGATGATGGGCGTCGACCGCTTCGCCGCGGTGATCAATCCCCCGGAGAGCATGATCCTCGCGGTGGGGGCGGTGCGCGACGTGCCCGTGGTGCAGGCGGGCGCGGTGGTGCCCGGCAAGCGGTGCGCGGTGACGCTCTCGTGTGACCACCGCGTCGTCGACGGCGCGATCGGCGCGCGCTGGCTCCAGGCGCTCCGCGCGCTCGTCGAGAACCCGCTGCGCATCCTCGCGTAGCGGTCTGCTATCCTCCCCGGGTCATGGTCGTCTCACGGATCTTCATCGCGCAAGACGCGCTCGACGCGTGGGTCGCCGAGGGCAAGGGCGAGGTGCAGCGCGACGAGCTGCTCGACCGATCGACCGGCCGTCGCTTTCGACTGCGTGAGGGGCTGCGGTTCCTGTCAGAGGTGACCGGCGCGCCCGACGCCCACGGGCTGGTGGGGCGGGTGAAGGACCTCGACCAGCTCAGCGCGCTGCGCGGTGAGCACATGGCCGACTCGGTGATCGTGGGCGACAACGCCTATCAGGTGCAGCAGGGCTTCGTGGGCGTGGTGCTCCCCGCGGAGTCGAGGGCCGACGTGCAGGCGCTCGCGGCGGCGATGGCGCCCGCGGCAAGCTCCGTCGAGGCGCCGGGCGCGCAGCGGCAGACCATCGCCGCGCTGCAGGCGTTCTTCCTGAACAACGTGAAGTAGCCCCCAGAGCACCTGTGCACGACCTGCTCTTCCTCGCCGCCGCGGTCTTCTATGGCGCCGCCTCCGTCGCGCTGCTCGCGCACCTCGCGCGGGGCGGTGAGGGTGCGTCGGTGCGGCTCGGGCCCCGGCTCCTGGCCCTCGCCGCGGCGCTGCACCTCTCGCACGACGCGCTCCGTTGGCTCGGCGGCGCGGGCCCCTTCGGCGGTCTCCGCGAGGGGCTCTCGACGCTGGCGCTGCTCGTGGTGGGAGGCTTCTTCGCGGTGCACCGGAGCGCGCGTCGCACGAGCGGCGTCGGGGCCTTCGTGGCGCCGCTCGCGCTCCTCGCGCTCCTCGCTTCGCGGGCGGCGGTCGATCGGGGCGCGGGCCCCGGCGGCGCGCTGCTCGCGATGCACGTGGGCAGCGTGCTCATCGCCACCGCGGCCTTCGCGGTCGCCGGCGCCAT
Organism: Polyangiales bacterium; assembly: GCA_044376155.1. Classification (GTDB taxonomy): domain Bacteria; phylum Myxococcota_A; class Polyangia; order Polyangiales; genus JAWKRB01. The sequence continues at coordinate 9,060 of JBILLI010000213.1, read as the reverse complement.
GGCCGCCGCCTACCTCCTCCAGGAGCGCGAGCTCAAGCGCAAGCGACTTGGGGGCGTGTTCCGTCGGCTGCCTCCGCTTGAGGTGCTCGACCAGTACTCCTATCGCTGCGTAGCGCTGGGGCTCCCGGCGCTCACGCTCGGGATCGTCGCGGGGCTGTTCGTGAGCGCGCGGGCCACATCCGGCGCGGGCGCGTGGCAGCAGTACGTCGCCCTCGGGGTGTGGGCGATCTTCGCGGGGGTCCTGCTGCTCCGGGTGGTCGCGGGGTGGCGCGGTCGCCGCGGGGCCTTCGGCACCCTCCTCGGCTGCGCCGCGGCGCTGCTCGTGTTGGCGGGGTACTTCCTCCGAGGCGCGGTGTGAGCGTGGGCGTCGTGGTCGTGGGCGTGAATCACCGCAGCGCGCCGGTGGAGCTTCGGGAGCGGCTGGCGGTGCCAGCCGACGCGGTCGAAGAGGTCGTGCGGAGCATTCGCGCGAAGGACGGCGTCGCCGAGGCCGTGCTCGTGGCCACGTGCAACCGCGTGGAGCTCTACGCCGCGGGTGACGACGACGAGCGGCTCGCGCGGGCCGCGCGGGAGTTCTTCACCAGCCGCGGGGCGCCCGACGCGACGCGCTACGAGCACCGGGGCGGCGACGTCGCCCGGCACGCGTTTCGGGTGTGCGCGAGCCTCGACTCGCTGGTCGTCGGCGAGCCGCAGATCCTCGGGCAGGTGAAGGAGGCCTACGGCGTCGCGCAGGCCGCGGGCTGCGTGGGCTCGCGGCTCACCCGGCTCATGTCCCACGCGTTCCTCGCGGCGAAGCGCGTGCGCGCCGAGACCGGCATCGCCACCGGGCAGGTGTCGGTGGCCAGCGTCGGCGTCGACCTCGCCCGCGGGATCTTCGGCGACCTCAAGGACCGCAGGGTGCTCGTGCTGGGCGCGGGCAAAATGGCCATGGGCGCCGCCCGGAGCCTCGTGCGCCACGGCGCGGCGCTGGCGGTGGCCAACCGCAGCTACGCGCGCGCCGAGTCCCTCGCGAAGGAGCACGGCGGCACCGCGCACCCCTTCACCGACCTCACGATGCTGCTGCAGCACTGCGACGTGGTCGTGTGCTCCACCGGCGCGCAGGGCTACGTGCTGACCCGCGAGATCGTGCAGGCGGCGATGAAGGCGCGGCGCGGGCGCTCGCTGTTCATCGTCGACATCACGGTGCCCCGCAACGTCGACCCCCGCGTGGGTGACCTCGACAGCGTGTACCTCTACGACCTCGATGACCTCGAGCAGATCGTGGCCGAGGGGGCGAAGGGCCGCGGGGACGCGCGCATCGCCGCCGAGGCCATCGTCGCCGAGGAGGTCGAGGGCTACGCGAAGGCGGAGCGCGAGAAGGTCGGCGCGGGTCCCACCATCGCGGCCATTCGGCAGCGTTACAGGGCGGCGGCGCAGGCCGAGGTGGAGCGCTCGTTCGCGAGCCGTCTGAAGCACCTCGGGGCAGAGGATCGAAAGGCCGTGGAGGCGATGATCGAGGCGTACACCAACAAGGCGCTGCACGCGCCGACGATGGCACTGAGGGCCGCGGGCAGCGCGGGTGACGACGCGCTGCTGGACGCCGCGCGGAGGCTCTTCGACCTGGGCGCGCCGTCGTCCGAGGGGGGCTCGTGACCACGCTGCGCCTGGCGACCCGCAAGAGCGCGCTGGCCCTCGCGCAGAGCGGTCAGGTGGCCGCGCGGGTGGAGGCCGCGAACCCCGGGGTGATCGTGGAGCTCCTGCACGTGGTCACCGAGGGGGACAGGATCCAGGACCGCCCGCTGGCCGCCATCGGGGGCAAGGGACTGTTCGTCAAAGAGATCGAGGCCGCGCTGCTCGACGGCCGCGCGGACTTCGCCGTGCACTCCATGAAAGACCTCCCCGGGCAGCTCCCCGACGGCCTCGCGGTGGTGTGTGTGCCGACGCGCGAGAGCCCCTGGGACCTGCTGGTCACCGTCGACGCCCGCCCCCTGGCGGCGCTCCCCGAGGGCGCGCGGGTGGGTACCAGCTCGCAGCGGCGCGCGGTGCAGCTCCGCGCGCGTCGGCCCGACCTGCGCATCGAGATGCTCCGCGGGAACATCGACACGCGGCTGCGGCGGTTGCGCGAGGGGGCCTTCGACGCGGTGGTCCTGGCCGAGGCCGGGGTGCGACGCCTCGGGCTCGACGCGCCCGGAATTCGTCTGGAGGGGGAGATGATTCCCGCGGTGGCACAGGGGGCCCTGGCGCTGGAGGCGAGGGCGGGAGACGACGCCGTGGCGAGGCTGCTGGCGCCCCTCCACGACCCCGTGACGGCCCTGGAGACCGCCGCCGAGCGCTCGGTGATGATCGCGCTGTCGGGGAGCTGCGTGACCCCGCTGGGGGCCCTGGCGCGGCTCTCGGAGGACCGGGCGACGCTGCGCCTCGCGGGATTTCTCGCCCGGGAAGACGGTTCGGCCTGGACTGCGGCGAGCCGGGACGAGCGCTTCGACGGCAGCGCGACCGCCGCGGAGGCGCTGGGGGGGGGCCTCGCGGAAGAACTTTGGCGTTCGCTGCGCGGGGGGGTTTGATCGCGCGGGGGGGGCGCTGATATAGGTGCCGCGCCCGGACGGTGTCGCGCGTGCGACCCGAGGCCGTGGCGGAGGTGATGGATGCTCTTCGACTGGGTGAGCGGTCTCTTCTCGAACGATCTCGCGATCGACCTCGGGACCGCCAACACGCTCATCTACGTGAAGGGCAAGGGGATCGTCTCCTGCGAGCCCAGCGTCGTCGCCGTGCTCAAGGACGAGCGCGGCATCAAGCGGGTGCACGCGGTGGGGCGCGAGGCGAAGGAGATGCTCGGGCGCACGCCAGGGCTCATCCACGCCGTGCGGCCGCTCCGTGACGGGGTCATCGCCGATTTCGAGATCACCGAGGCGATGCTCACGCACTTCATCGCGAAGGCGCTCAACCGCCGCACGCTGGTGAAGCCCCGGATTGTCATCTGCGTGCCCTTCGGCATCACCGAGGTGGAGAAGCGCGCGGTGCGCGAGAGCGCCGAGAGCGCGGGGGCGCGCGAGGTGTTCCTCATCGAGGAGCCCATGGCGGCCGCCATCGGCGCGGGCCTGCCGGTCACCGAGCCCACGGGCAACATGGTGGTCGACATCGGCGGGGGCACCACCGAGGTCGCCGTGATCTCCCTGGCGGGCATCGTCTTCTCGCAGTCGATCCGCGTGGGCGGCGACAAGATGGACGACGCGATCATCGCCTACATGAAGCGCAAGTATAACCTCCTGGTCGGCGAGCAGACCGCCGAGCGGGTGAAGTGCCAGGTCGGCAACGCCTACCCCCTCGACGAGCCCATCACCATGGAGGTCAAGGGGCGCGACCTGGTCGCCGGCGTGCCGCGCACGGTGGTGGTGAACAGCGATGAGATCCGCGACGCCCTGGCCGAGCCTATCAACGCCATCGTCGAGGCGGTGATGAGCTCGCTCGAGAAGACCCCGCCGGAGCTCTCGGCCGACATCAAGGACAAGGGCATCGTGCTCACGGGCGGCGGCGCCCTGCTGCGCAACCTCGACATCCTCCTGCGCGAGGAGACCGGCCTGCCCGTGATGGTGGCCGACGACCCGATCAGCGCGGTGGTGCTCGGCTGCGGCAAGAGCCTCGACCACCCTGAGCTGCTGAAGCAGATCGCCATCGGCTGAGCGCCGCCTCGGCGCTGTACAAGACCCGCGGCGGGGACGTAACGTCCGCGCGCCATGCGTCCCAACGACCCGCGCATCGATGAGATCGTCTCCCTCGTCGTCGACCGACTGAAGAAGCAGTCGGGCGGCCCTGCTCCGGCCGCGCCCTCGGGAGGCGTCGCGCCCGCCGTGCACCGGCGCCGCCGCGGGGTCTTCGACGACGTCGACACCGCCGTGGCCGCGGCCCGCAAGGCCTTCGAGCAGTACGAGGAGATGCCCCTGGAGACCCGCCGGGGGATCGTGCGCGCCATGCGCGACGCCGCCACCGGGCTCATCGAGGAGATGTCACAGCGCGCGGTGAAGGAGACCCGCCTCGGTCGCGTGGAGGACAAGCGGATCAAGAACCGCGCGGCCATCACCAAGACCCCTGGCGTGGAGTTCCTCGAGCCAGTCGCGGCCTCGGGCGACCACGGGCTCATGGTGATGGAGCGCGCGCCCTACGGGGTCATCGCGTCGATCACCCCGTGCACGAACCCCACCGAGACCATCATCAACAACGGCATCGGCATGGTCGCCGGCGGCAACGCGGTGGTGTTCAACACCCACCCCGCCGCGAAGGAGACCAGCGCCTGGTACGTCTCGGTGCTCTGCGACGCGATCGTGAGCGCGGGCGGCCCCGAGAACCTCCTGTGCTGCATCGCCGAGCCCACGGTGCAGACCGCGCAGAGCCTCATGCGCCACAAGGGCACCCGTATCGTCGTGGTGACGGGCGGTGGTGCCGTGGTGCAAGAGGCCATGCGGTCGGGCAAGCGCGCCATCAGCGCGGGCCCCGGCAACCCCCCCGCGGTGGTCGACGAGACCGCCGACCTCGACGCCGCCGCGCGCGGCATCGTCGCCGGCGCGAGCTTCGACAACAACGTCATCTGCACGTGCGAGAAGGAGATCGTCGTGGTCTCCGCCGTGGCCGACAAGTTCAAGAAGGCCCTCAAGGAGCAGGCGACCCACGAGCTGAACGCGGGCGAGCTGCGCGCACTGGAGAAGGTGCTGATCACCGCCGACAACCACGTGAACCGTGAGTTCGTGGGCAAGAACGCCAACGTGATCCTGCGGGCCATCGGGCGGAGCGCGCCCGACGACCTGCGGATGCTCTGGGCCGAGGTCGACGAGTCGCACCCCTTCGTGCAGCACGAGATGCTCATGCCCGTGCTCGGTCTCGTGCGCGTGAAGGACGTCGACGAGGCCATCGAGACCGCGCGACGCGTGGAGCACGGCTACGGGCACACCGCCACGATGTGGTCGCGCAACATCGACAACCTGTCGCGCATGGCCCGCAAGATCAACACGTCGATCTTCGTGAAGAACGGCCCCAATTACGCGGGCATCGGCGTCGGCGGCGAGGGCTGGACTTCGTGGACCATCGCCTCGCCCACGGGCGAGGGGCTCACCACCGTGCGCACCTTCACCCGCGAGCGGCGCTGCACGATGAAGGACCACTTCCGCATCGTGTGAGCCTCACGCGGGGTTGAACCACCACGCTGCGATGCCCACGACCCAGAGCGCCGTGGTGCTGCCGAAGGCCCACCACGAGAGCCGCAGTGCGCGACCCGCGCGGTCGGCCGCGGGGCCGAGGTCGGCGTCGCCCGTGTTCGCATAGGCCCGCAGCGATGCGAAGAGCGCCCACCACCCGAGCGGGTTGCAGCATCCCACCACCGCGAGGCACGAGAGCGCGGCGCCGACCGCGGCGCGCCCTGCGATCGCCGCGCGGTCTTCGGTGATCGAGGGCTGCGCGCGGTACACCGCCGCCCACGGAGGGCTCTGCGCCGGCAGCGTCGCGGCGATGACCACCGGGGGCGGAGGCCGAGGCGGTGCGGGGGGAGGGACAGGGGCATACGCTGCCGCGGGGATGGCCTGCGTGGGGGGGAAATACGCCGCGGCGCTCCCCAGGTGCGTGGGTGGGAGCACCTGCGGCGAGGCGGAGGTGGGCGGGATCGTCGGGGCCACCGAGGACGCGCCGCACCGCGGGCACGCCGCGCCGGGGGAGGGAGCAGTGAACGCCAGCGCGCAGCGCGGGCAGTGAACGAACATCGCGGCGACGTTATCGCAGCGCAGCGCCACAAGCACGCGGCTCGCGCTTGTGGGGCAGACAACGCGTGTGATACCCCGGACGGTCTGCTCCCGTGGGTCCCGCCCTCGCCGTGCTTGAGATCCGGTCCATCGCGCGGGGCTATTTCGCGCTCGATGCGCTGGCGAAGCGCGCGTTCGTGCAGGTGCTCCACGCCGAGCCCATCTCGCCGGGGAAGTTCTGGATCGCGGTGTCGGGCGGCGAGGCCGAGGTCGAGGAGGCGCTTGAAGCGGGCGTCGCCGCCGCGGCCGATGCCCGTCTGGACCACACCCTGCTGCCGTACGTGCACGACGAGGTCCGGCGCGCGGTGGTGGAAGGGCCACGGCGCTCCTCCCCTGACGGGTCCATCGGAGTGCTGGAGTTCGACACGCTGTCGAGCGCCATTCGCGCCGCCGACGCGGCGCTGAAGTGCGCCGACGTGACCCTCATGGACCTGCACCTCGCACGCGGCATCGGGGGGAAGGGATACCTCGTGCTCTGCGGCGCGTTGTCCGATGTCGAAGCCGCGTTGGAGGCCGGGGTGGCGAGCGGCGGCGAGGATCACCTCGTCGGTCGAGAGCTCCTCGCGAACCCCGACGAGTGTGTCCCGTCGGTGCCCGCGCGTCGGGGCTCGGCGCGCTGATCCCTCGCACCGCGCGCGCTGTTGGAGTGTTGTGCGCGTCCCGGCCTTGGTCTATGGTCGCGCCCGCTCGCCGGACGGCGCGCGCTCCCTGCCGGAGCGCAGCGGCGCGTTCGAGACGCTGGCGGCCTCGTCGTGCGTCGGGGAACTGTTCCGGCGGACGCGGCGTCGAGCGCTCTTGATGGCAACCCCCGAGGAACAGCTCCAGTGGATCGAGCGCGCACGCGGCGGAGACGCTCGTGCGTTCGAGCAGCTCGTGCGACTGCACCAGCGGCGTATCTACCGCCTCGCGCTGCACCTCACGGGCAGCGGCGGCGACGCCGACGACGTCACCCAGGAGACCTTTTTTCGAGCCTATCGCGCCATCGAGCGCTTCGATGGCCGCGCGGAGATCTTCACGTGGCTCTACCGCATCTGCGTGAACGTCTCGCTGAACCTCCGGCGCTCGCGCCGACGGGTGACGACCGATCTCGACGACCCGCGGGTGCCCGAGCCCGTGGCCGAGGGCGGGAACCCGGGGGTCTCGGCCGAGCAGGCGCAGTCGTACCGCGCGCTCGCCCGCGCCATGGACGACCTCTCCGAGTCGCTGCGCACCACCCTGGTGCTCGCGTGCGTTGAGCAGCTCCCCTACAAAGACATCGCCCAGGTCCTGGGTTGTAGCGAAGGCACCGTCGCCTGGCGTGTGCACGAGGCCCGCAAGCGGCTCCGTGATGCGTTGCCCGACGACGTGATCGCACCGCTTGAACCGCAGGAGCCCGCCGGAGGCGCGCGTGGACGACGAGCTTAAACGACAAATCGCGGCGTCGATGGACCTCGCCGCCGACGCCGAAGCCGACGCGCGGGTCGTCCGTGCGATGACCGAAGACCCCGCCGTGGAGGCGTGGGCGCGCGGGCTGTACACCGTGGATCACGCGCTGCGTGCGTGGCCCGAGGTCCGACGCGGAGAGAAGTCCTGGGGACGCATGGCCGATCGCATCCGCAAGCGCCTCGACGGCGCCAAGGGTCGCGGCGGTCGCGCAGTCACACCCGAGGACGAGGCCTTCATCGCGGCGCCGACCTTCGACGACGACGCGGCACCGCCCAGGGAGCAACAGATCACCATGTCCGAGACGAACGAGCACGACGCCGACCTTGAGGGCCTCGCGGCGCTCACGCGAATCAGCCAGGTGCCCGGCGCGATGCCCTCGACGCCGCCCAAGAGCGTTGGCCCTTCGCTGCTCGACGCGCCCGATGACACGAGCTCGGGGCTCGTCGACATGAAGAGCCTCGCGCAGCTGACCCGCGAAGCCGCCGCGTCGATTCCGCCGCCGGCCCCCGCGCCGGTGGCCGCCCCCACGGAGGTCGAGAAGCCCGCGCCGCGCAAGGTCGAGAAGACCGACGACGTGATGGTCAAGGCGAAGCCCGCCGCCGTCGCGCTCCCCGATGTGCATGAGGCCCCGCGCAAGGGCGGCAACACGTGGCTCGGCGCGCTCGGCGGCATGGCCGTCACCGCCGCGGCGTTCATGTTCTTCACCCGCGGCAACGCCCCGTCGCCGTCGATGGACTCGGCGTCGCAAGCGGTGAATCCCCAGGCTGCCCCCGCACAGCCCGCGCTCGCCGAAGCGCCCGCGCCGTCGCCCACTGCCGCAACGGCGCCCGCGCCCTCGGCCGAGCCCGCTCCGCCGCCGCCCGAGGCCGCGCCGTTGCCGGCGGTCGCCGCGCCCGCGCCCGAGCCGACCCCCGCTGCCATGCCCGCTGGACCCACGGCGCCCGCGCCAACCGAGGGTCGCCACGCGCGCGTTGAGCGCGAGCGCTCTTCGCGCACGGTCGCAGCTGCCCCCGCGGTCGCAGCGCCTGCGCCGCCTCCCGCCGCTGCCGCGCCCGTTGCGCCGACGGCTCCCGCGCGACCTGCGGCGCAGGCAGCGCCCGCCGCGGCGGCAGCGCCCGGGGCTCGGCCCTCGAACGTCGACGACCTCATCGCCCGTGCCGCGGGGGGCAACGCCGCACCCGCGGCCGCCGCGCCCGCCGCTGCCGCGCCGACGCAGGAACTCCCGGAGCGTCCGACGCGCCAGCAGATCACGTCCGTGATGGGCGGACTCAACAGCGCGGTGCGCGCGTGCGCGCAGGGCCAGACGGGCACCGCGCCGGTGGCGGTGGTCATCGCCAACGACGGTTCGGTGCGCAGCGCCTCGGTGAGCGGACAGTTCGCGGGGAGCCCCATCGGCGAGTGCATCCAGGGCGTCGTCAACCGCGCGCACTTCCCCGCGTTTCGCGCCAGCGAGAGCCGCGTGACATGGCCCTTCGTGATCCTTCCGCCCCGTTGACGCACACCGGGCGCGTGAGGTAGCTTCCGCGCCCCCGAACTACCCACGTTCCGTTCCAGGAGTACAGGTCATGGTTTCGCTCACGCAGAAGACGAGCCGCATCCGGCGCCGCAAGCAGATGACGAACGGCAAGGCGAACAAGCGCGCCCGCCGCGCGCAGGGCACCCCGGCGTTCCCGGTGCACGTCGAGGCCGCCACGAAGCCCTGACCCGCGCCGCGGCGCCAACGAGAGACCCCAGGGATCCTTGCGATCCCTGGGGTTTTTTCGTTTGTGGGGGGTGGCGCCCTGTCGTCGGTCAGGGGTCGCGCAGGCGTGCGTCGATCACCGCGCGAATCGCCGCGCCCGAGCGCTCGAGCTCCGCGAGGTCCTTCACCGGA